>JANNYI010000333.1:0-15759 GCA_031410015.1 Betaproteobacteria bacterium
GCCTCGCGGGTCCGCTGCATCGAACCTGCGAGGCTGAAGCCTCGCCTACAGGGCACTTCCCTCCAGCTTGACGAAAAGCGTCCATAAATAGTACGATAGCGGACTTTGCTGACCGAACATCCATTGAGAACCGCACCATGAAGACCTTCTCCGCCAAGCCCACCGACATCACCAGAGACTGGTTTGTCGTCGACGCCACCGATCAAGTCCTGGGCCGTCTCGCCAGCCAGATCGCATTGCGCCTGCGCGGCAAGCACAAAGTCATCTACACGCCGCACATGGACACGGGCGACTTCATCGTCGTGACCAACGTCGAGAAGCTGCGCGTCACGGGCAACAAGGCCGAGGACAAGCTCTACCATCGCCACTCGGGCTACCCGGGCGGCATCTACACGACCAACTTCAGCAAGATGCAGGCGCGGTTCCCGGGCCGGGCGCTCGAAAAGGCCGTCCGCGGCATGCTGCCCAAGGGTCCGCTGGGCTACGCGATGCTGAAGAAGCTCAAGTACTACACGGGTCCGGCGCATCCGCATTCGGCGCAGCAGCCGAAGCCGCTCTCCCCCGTCAAGTAACCCTCCAATTCCACTTAGCGAATCGAAGAACGGATTCCCATGATCGGCAACTATTACTACGGCACGGGCCGCCGCAAGACGTCGGTGGCACGGGTGTTCCTGAAGGCTGGATCGGGCAAGATCGACTTCAACGACAAGCCGATCGATGAGTTCTTCGCCCGCGAAACGGGCCGCATGGTCGCGCGCCAGCCGCTGGTGCTCACCAACCACATCGGCACGTTCGACATCATGGTCAACGTCCGCGGTGGCGGCGAGTCGGGCCAGGCCGGCGCGGTGCGCCACGGCATCACCCGCGCGCTGATGGACTACGACGCGCAGTTGAAGCCCACGCTGTCGAAGGCGGGTCTCGTCACGCGCGATGCGCGCGAAGTCGAACGCAAGAAGGTCGGCCTCCACAAGGCGCGCCGCCGCAAGCAGTTCTCGAAGCGCTAAGCGCCTTCGTCGAACCCGCCGCACGCAAGAGGCCGCCGTCGAGGCGGCCTTTTGCTTTGTTTGCGTCCCGCGGCCATTGTTGCGTTTCCGTTAGAATCGCCCTTCCCCGATACGAGGTCACACCATGGTCAAGATCGGCATCGTCGGCGGCACCGGCTACACCGGCGTCGAATTGCTCCGCATCCTCGCGATGCACCCGCAGGCGGAAGTGCGCGCCATCACGTCGCGCGGCGACGCCGGCACGCGCGTGGTCGACATGTTCGCGAGCCTGCGCGGACACTACGACGGCCTCGTGTTCACCGCGCCCGACGCCACCGATTTGAAGAGCTGCGACGTCGTGTTCTTCGCCACGCCCCACGGCGTGGCGATGGCCCAGGCGCGCGGCCTCGTGGAGGCCGGCGTGAAGATCATCGACCTCGCCGCCGACTTCCGGCTGCGCGATCCGGCGGTGTTCGAGAAGTGGTACAAGATGCCGCACACGTGTCCGGATCTCCTCGCCGAGTCGGTGTACGGCCTGCCGGAATTCCATCGCGATGCCATCCGCAAGGCGCGCATCGTCGGCAATCCCGGTTGCTATCCGACGTCGATGCAGCTTGGCTTCATGCCACTGCTCGATGCGGGCATCGTGGACGCCGCGCATCTCATCGCCGACTGCAAGTCCGGCGCCTCGGGCGCAGGCCGCAAGGCGGAGCTTGGCCTCCTGCTGGCCGAGACGTCGGACAACTTCAAGGCGTATGGCGTGAGCGGCCATCGGCACCATCCCGAGACCGTGCAGGAGCTCTCCGCCCACAGCAAGACGCCGGTGGGCCTCGTGTTCACGCCACACCTGCTGCCGATCATCCGCGGCATTCACTCGACGCTGTACGCGCGGCTTACGAAGACCGACGTCGATCTGCAGACACTGTTCGAGCAGCGCTATGCGGGCGAGCCGTTTGTCGACGTGATGCCGGCCGGCTCGATGCCCGAGACGCGCAGCGTGCGCGGCTCCAACGTGGCGCGCATTGCCGTGCACCGGCCCGGCGGCGGCGACATGGTCACGGTCCTCGTGGTCGAGGACAACCTCGTCAAGGGCGCCGCGGGCCAGGCGATCCAGAACATGAACCTGATGTTCGGCCTGCCCGAAACCGCGGGGCTCACCAGCCCGCCGGTCCTGCCCTAGAAGGCTGGCGCCGTGGCGGCCCAAACCTGGTGGCGCAAGGTGCGCCAGCACTTCGGCATTTCCGCCCCGAAGATGGCGGTGCGCACGCACCTGCCGTGGTGGAGCCGCGGCGCGCTACTGGCCGCGCTGCTCGTGACGATCGCGGGCATGTGGTGGTGGGGTTTCGACTTCGGGCAGATCTTCGGCGGCTTCAACCGCAAGGCAATCGAGCAGCAGCTGGCCACGCTCGAGGCGGACGCGGGCAAGTACCGCGACGAGGCGACGCAACTGCGCGCGCGCACTTCGGCGCTGGAATCCGAGCAGTCGATGAACCGCGGCAATCAGGAGGCGCTGACGAGGCAGGTGACCGAGCTCGGCGGCGAGAACGCGCAGCTGAAGGAGGAACTCGCGTTCCTGCAGAAGCTGGTGTCGGATTCGAGCAAGACGGTGGGGCTGCAGATCCAGCGGCTGACGGTCGAACCCGACGGCGACGACATGTGGCGCTACAGCGTCCTCGTCGTGCGCGGCGGCAACCCGAAGGATGAATTTGCCGGCAACATCGTGCTGCAGGCGAGCGTCGCGCCGCCTGCAGGCGGGGGTGGTGCGCCGAAGGTCATCCTGCTGCCCGACGACGACCCGGCGGCGGCATCGACGCTCACCCTCAAGTTCAAGTATTATCAGCGGGTTGAAGGCCGGTTCCGGGTGCCGCCCGGGACCCGGGTCACGGGCGTGTCGGCACGGGCCTTCGAGGCTGGCCAGAGCGCCCCGCGCGCCACGCGCACCTTGACTATGGGCTAGGGAGTCACCATGTTCGAACGGAAGAAGCACGCACCGCCGCAAAAGCGCATCGATTGCCTGATCGGCGCCGGCACCACGGTCAGTGGCGACGTGGCGTTCACCGGCGGCCTGCGCATCGACGGCATCGTCCGCGGCAACGTCACCACCGCCAACGGCGAAACCGGTACGCTGGTGGTCAGCGAGCAGGCGCGCGTCGACGGCGAGATCAACGTCTCGCATGTCGTGGTCAATGGCACCGTCAACGGCCCGGTCACGGCCAACGATTATCTCGAATTGCAGGCAAAAGCACGCATCATCGGCGATATCGAGTACAAGACGCTCGAAATGCACCTGGGCGCAGTCGTCCAGGGCCGCTTGCACCACGTTGAACCGGGCAGCGCGAGCGTGGTCGAATTGAAACGAGCTGGCACCAACTGATTCCGCAACTGCACACAACGCCTTCCCCATCACGCCACAAGTCGAACCGCGGGCAAGCCCGCAACGGAGTCCACGATGAATGCAATGAACGAGATGCCCGCCCCGCTGGTTTTCACCGATTCGGCCGCAGCCAAGGTCAAGACGCTGATCGCCGAGGAAGGCAACCCTGAGTTGAAGCTGCGGGTGTTCGTGTCCGGCGGCGGCTGCTCCGGCTTCCAGTACGGCTTCACGTTCGACGAGGTCACCAACGAGGACGACACGGCAATGAGCAAGGACGGCGTCACGCTGCTGATCGACCCGATGAGCTACCAGTACCTGGTCGGCGCGGAAATCGACTACCAGGAAGGCCTGGAAGGCGCGCAGTTCGTGATCAAGAATCCCAACGCCACCACCACCTGCGGTTGCGGATCGAGCTTCTCGGCCTGATCCTTAGTTTCCTGCGTTGAAGCGACGGGGCCTGCGGGCCCCGTCTGCATTGGGGCCGTTGCCGGAGGCGCCGCGACCGGCGATGTTGCAACGGCAGGTCGGCACGGGCATTGTTCTGTGGTTCAATACGGCCGCCCGCAGGATCGCGGCCGCTCCCGCCGGCCGCCTGCCCGCCTCCACCCACCCTGCGAATGCTGCGCTTCCTCCTCACCCGCGTCAGCCTGGTGATCCCGACGTTCTTCGGGATGACGCTGCTTGCGTTCTTCCTGATCCGGCTGGTGCCCGGCGACCCGATCGAAACGATGGCCGGCGAGCGCGGCATCGATGCCGCGCGTCACGCCGCGCTGCTGAAGGAATATGGCCTCGACCGGCCGGTGCTGGTGCAATACGGCATCTACATCGGCCGCGTGCTGCACGGCGACCTGGGCAAGTCGATGATCACGCAGGAACCCGTGCTGCGCGAATTCATGGCGCTGTTTCCGGCCACGATCGAACTCGCGCTGTGCGCGATCGTGTTCGCGCTGCTGCTCGGCATCCCCGCCGGGATCATTGCCGCCGTGCGCCGCAATTCCATCTTCGACCACGGCGTGATGGGCGTGTCGCTCACCGGCTATTCGATGCCGATCTTCTGGTGGGGCCTGCTGCTGATCCTGCTCTTTTCGGTGCAGCTCGGCTGGACCCCGGTGTCGGGGCGGATCGCGGTCCAGTATTACTTCGAGCCGGTGACCGGATTCCTCACCATCGACTCGCTGCTGTCCGGCCAGAAGGGCGCGTTTCGCTCGGCGGTGTCGCACCTCATCCTGCCGACGATCGTGCTGGGCACGCAGCCGCTCGCGATCATCGCGCGGATGACGCGATCGGCGATGCTGGAGGTGCTGGGCGAGGACTACATCCGCACCGCGCGCGCGAAAGGCCTGTCGAAATTCCGCGTGGTGGCGCTGCATGCGTTTCGCAATGCGCTGATCCCGGTGATCACGGTGATCGGCCTGCAGGTGGGCGTGCTGTTCACCGGCGCGATCCTCACCGAGACCATCTTCTCGTGGCCCGGCGTGGGCAAGTGGCTGATCGAGGCGATCAACCGCCGTGACTATCCGGTGCTGCAGGGCGGCGTGCTGCTGCTCGGCCTGGTGGTGATGACGGTCAACCTGCTGGTCGATCTCACCTACGGCATCATCAATCCCCGGATCCGGCGCGCGACATGACGACGCAGACGCTCCCGCCCGTCGCGCCCCTCGCGCCGCCCACGCCCATCCGCGAGTTCTGGGGCTACTTCAGCGCCAACCACGGCGCGGTGGCGGGCCTCGTGATCGTCGTCGCGGTATTGCTGATGGCGGTGTTCGCCAACGTGCTGGCGCCGTATCCGCCGGACCTCACCAACAGCGCGGTGTTCCTGAAGCCGCCCGCGTGGCAGGCCGGCGGCTCGTGGGCCTATCCGCTGGGCACGGACGCGATCGGGCGCGACATCCTGTCGCGCCTCATCTTCGGCGCGCGCCTGTCGCTTTTGATCGGGATCGCCGTGGTGGCGGTGGCGATCGTGGTGGGCATCTCGCTGGGACTGGTGGCCGGATTCTTCCGCGGCGTGACCGAGATCGCGATCATGCGGCTGATGGACATCATCCTCACGCTGCCGAGCCTGCTGCTCGCAATCGTCATCGTCGCGATCCTCGGCCCCGGCCTCATGAACGCCATGCTGGCGGTGGTGGTGGTCGTGCTGCCGCATTACGTGCGCATCACGCGCGCCGCGGTGATCACCGAAGCGTCGAAGGACTACGTCACCGCCGCGCGCGCCAGCGGCGCCACGAGGTTCCGCCTGATGTTCAGCGAAGTCCTGCCCAACTGCGCGGCGCCGCTGATCGTGCAGGCATCGCTGGGCGTGTCCACCGCCATTCTCGATGCCGCCGCGCTGGGGTTCCTGGGGCTGGGCGCGCAGCCGCCGGCGTCCGAGTGGGGGACGATGCTGGCCGACGCGCGCGAGTTCGTGCTGCGCGCGTGGTGGGTGGTCACGTTCCCGGGATTGATGATCCTGATCACGGTATTGGCGTTCAACCTGCTGGGCGACGGCCTGCGCGACGCGCTCGACCCGAAGCTCAAGCGATAGATCCCATGGCGCTGCTCGAAATCGAAGACCTGCACGTCGAGTTTCCGTCGCAAGGCGCGGTGCTGCGCGCCGTCGAGGGCGTGAGCCTGTCGCTCGGCGAGGGCGACGTGCTCGGCATCGTCGGCGAGTCGGGCTCCGGCAAGAGCGTGTCGATGCTGGCGCTGATGGGGCTGGTGGCATGGCCCGGTCGCGTGCGCGCGCGCCGCCTCGAATTCAACGGCCATGATCTCCTGCGCCTGTCCGATCGCGAACGCCGCCGGGTGATCGGCAAGGACGTCGCGATGATCTTCCAGGAGCCGACCACGAGCCTCAACCCGTGCTTCTCGATCGGCTTCCAGCTGACCGAGACGCTGCGGCTGCATTTGAAGATGGACCGCGCTGCCGCGCGCCGGCGCGCAGTGGAGTTGCTGGAGCAGGTGGGCATCCCCGCGGCGGGGAGCCGCCTGTCGAGTTTTCCGCATCAGCTCTCCGGCGGCATGAACCAGCGCGTGATGATCGCGATGGCGATCGCCTGCAACCCGCGCCTCCTGATCGCCGACGAACCCACCACCGCGCTGGACGTGACAATCCAGGCGCAGATCCTCGATCTCCTGCGCGACCTGCAGCGCGAACGCGGCATGGCGCTGGTGCTGGTCACGCACAACATGGGCGTGGTGGCCGAGATGGCGCAGCGCGTGGCCGTGATGTATGCGGGCCAGGTGATGGAGGAGCGCAGCGCCGATACGCTGTTCGCCGCGCCCCAGCATCCGTACACCGCGGCACTGATTGCCGCGATGCCCGAGCGCCATCTGGCCGGCGCGCGGCTCACCACGATCCCCGGCGTGGTGCCGGGGGTGCTCGACCGGCCGGAGGGCTGCCTGTTCGCGCCGCGCTGCACCTACGCCACGACCGCGTGCGCCACGCGACCGCTGCTGCGATCCTGGGCCGACGGCCAGATCCGCTGCCACTATCCGCTGGGCGATCCACAGCGCGCTGCGCACATCGCGCGCGACGGCGCGGTCGGCGCGACGACGTCATGAGCATCGTCCGCGACCTCGATGCCGCGGCGGGCGCCGGCGCGGCTGCGACGAAGCCCGTGGCGGCGGCGCGCGGTCTCACGCGGACATACGAAATCCGCCGCGGCATGATGCGCCAACCGGCGCAGCTGCAGGCCGTGGGCGGCATCACCTTCTCGATCGCGGCCGGGCGCACACTCGCGGTGGTCGGTGAGTCCGGCTGCGGCAAATCGACGCTGGCGCGCGTCGTCGCGCTGATCGAGCCGCCCACCGCCGGCGAACTGCAGCTTGGCGGGGTCGACGCCGTGCATGCGCCGGCGCAGGAGCGCCAGGACCTGCGCAAGACCGTCCAGATGGTGTTCCAGAATCCGTACGGCTCGCTCAATCCACGCAAGAAGGTGGGCGCGATCCTGGAGGCCCCGCTCGAAATCAACACCACGCTCTCGCCCGCCGCGCGCACGGAGCGCGCCCGCGCCATGCTCGCCAAGGTGGGCCTGCGGCCGGAGCATTACCTGCGTTATCCGCACATGTTCTCGGGCGGGCAGCGCCAGCGCATCGCCATCGCCCGCGCATTGATGCTGGAGCCCGCGCTGGTCGTCGCCGACGAGCCGGTGTCGGCGCTGGACGTCTCGGTGCAGGCACAGGTGCTGAACCTGATGGCGGACCTGCAGCACGACCTCGGCCTGGCCTATCTCTTCATCTCGCACGACCTGGCCGTGGTGCGTTACCTCGCGCACGAGGTGCTGGTGATGTACCTGGGCCTCGCGCTGGAGCAGGGGCCGAAGGAACACATCTTCACGCGGCCTCTGCACCCGTACACGCAGGCGCTGCTTGCGGCCACGCCCGGACTCGCCGGCAAGCCCCGCGCCCAGCGCATCGCGCTGACCGGCGAACTGCCCTCCCCGCTCAATCCGCCACCGGGATGCGTGTTCTCCACCCGGTGCCCGCACGCGGTTGCCCGCTGCCGCGACGAGCGTCCGCTGCCCCGCCTGCTGGATGGGCGGATGGTGGCCTGCCACCTTGCGGAAAATTTCCTCGAATCGGGTCATACTGCTGACCGCGAACCTGTGCTGCGGCCGCCGCAGCTTTCACCCTAGGAGTTCCCCATGCAAAAATTCAAACCCACCCCCCTGTGGTCGCGTGGCACGCGCCACGCGGTCATCGCGGCCCTGGCCCTGCCGGCGCAGCAGGTCGCCGCGGGCGCCACCGCCAAGACGCTCGTCTACTGCTCGGAAGGCAGCCCCGAGAATTTCTACCCCGGCGTGAACACGACGGGCACGTCCTTCGATGCCAACAGCCAGATCTACAGCCGCATCGTCGACTTCCAGCGCGGTGGCACGCAGGTCGTGCCGGGGCTGGCCGAGCGCTGGGAAATTTCGCCGGACGGCAAGACGTACACGTTCTACCTGCGCAAGGGCGTGAAGTGGCACAACCACCGCGCTTACAAGCCCACGCGCGACTTCAATGCCGACGACATGATCTTCGCGCTGGAACGGCAGTGGAAGGAAGCCAATCCGTACTTCAAGGTGACGAGCTCGAACCATTCGTACTTCAACGACATGGGCATGGCCAAGCTCATCAAGTCCGTCGACAAGATCGATGACTACACGGTGCGGATTACGCTCGAGAAATCCGAGGCGCCGTTCCTGTCGAACCTGGCGATGGAATACGCCGGCGTGCAGTCGAAGGAATACGCCGACGCGATGCTGAAGGCCGGCACGCCGGAAAAGATCGACCAGGAGCCGGTGGGCACCGGGCCCTTCTATCTCGTGCAATACCAGAAGGATGCGGTGATCCGCTACAAGGCGTTCCCGCAGTACTACGGCGGCAAGGCGGCGATCGACGACCTCGTGTTCGCGATCACGCCCGACGCGTCGGTGCGCTGGGCCAAGCTGCAGAAGGGCGAATGTCATGTGATGCCCTACCCCAATCCGGCCGACCTCGATGCGATCCGCAAGGACCCCAACGTGACGGTGCTGGAACAGGCCGGTCTCAACGTCGGCTATCTCGCCTACAACACCACCAAGAAGCCCTTCGACGACGTGCGGGTGCGCAAGGCACTCAACATGGCGATCAACAAGAAGGCGATCATCGACGCCGTCTACCTCACCACCGGTGTTGCGGCAAAGAATCCGATTCCGCCGACGCAGTGGTCGTACAACGACGCGATCAAGGACGACCCGTATGACCCGGTCGCGGCGAAGAAGCTGCTGGCCGAAGCCGGGTTTCCCAACGGCTTTGCGACGGACCTGTGGGCGATGCCGGTGCAACGCCCGTACAACCCGAACGCGAAGCGCATCGCCGAACTGATGCAGGCCGATCTCGCCAAGGTGGGCGTCACGGCCGAAATCAAGAGCTTCGAGTGGGGTGAATATCGCAAGCGCATGCAGAACGGCGAGCACCAGATGGGCATGCTGGGCTGGACCGGCGACAACGGCGATCCGGACAACTTCCTCAACACGCTGCTGGGTTGCGATTCCGCCAAGTCCAATGGCAGCAACGTCGCCAAGTTCTGCTACCAGCCGTTCGAGGACCTGATCTCGAAGGCGAAGACCACGCCCGGCCAGGCGCAGCGCGCCGACCTCTACCAGAAGGCGCAGGTGATCTTCAAGGAACAGGCCCCGTGGTTCACGATCGCGCACGCCGTGCAGCTGAAACCGGTGCGCAAGGAAGTGATCGACTTCAAGCTCTCGCCGTTCGGCCGCCACACGTTCTACGGCGTCGACATCAAGGAGTAACCGCCCTCGCTGCAGCAACGCCCCGCGCCACCTCACGGTCGCGCGGGGCGTTTCGTTTCAGCGCGCCACCGCGGCGCGGGGGGCAATGGGATCGAAGTTGGGCATGGCGGCGTCGCCGGCGATGCAGCTCCACAGATAGCAGGCGAGGCCGGCGTCTCCCGTCCACAGCGCGTAACGCCGCTGGCCATGCTTCCCGGCTTCCCGCTCGCTCTGCATGATCGAATGCATGGCGAAGGCGCGCGCGCGATCGAGCCACATCGCGTTGCCGGTGCGCGCAAAGAGCTTCAGGAAGACATAGCCATTGCCGTCGGTGCCATGGCACAGGCCCACCCCCTTGGTGAGCGGACCCGCAACCCACGTCAGCTCGCCGGCCGCGATCAGCAGTTCGTCGAGTCGCGGATCGGGCAGCGCGGCAAGGCTCGTCACCATGCCGGGCGCGCCATGACACCACTGCACGAGCATCTTGGTGGGCGCTGTTCCGTCCAGCTGCGGCGGCCAGTTCGCCAGTGCACCCTCGCGCATCGCGGTGGCGAGCGCCGTCTCGACGATGGCCTCCTGCCACCGATCGGCGACGTCCGCCAGCAGCGCGCGACCGCGAACGAGCGCGCTGGCATTCCCGGCGAAGCCGTGGCCCGCGCCAAGGTAGTGACAGATTCGCCCATAGAGATCCTGTGTCCAGATGCGGCAAGGCGCGTGCGTGGATGGCTGGCAGGCGCGCAGCAGCGCTTCCGCATCGGCGCGGAACAGCCCGGCCCAGCGCGCGTCGCCGGTCCACTCGTGCATCGTCAGCGCGACGTGCATCGTGCTGGGCGAGCCCCACAGGAGCTCCAGCGCGGGGTGGTTGGCATTGGCGACGATTTCCGCGGCGATGCGGTCAGCGATCGCAGCAGCAGCCGCGCGATCGGTGGCAAGGCGGTACTGCAGCAGCAGGATGCCGGGCTGGCCCATCAGGAGCCCATGGACCCCGTGCCCCCAGGGCTCGACCAGCGCGAGGTTGCGCGCGGCGAGATCCTCGAGCAGCGGCGCGAAGTTGGTCGATGGCGCGACAGCGCCGGCCTGCTCCAGCCGGTCCAGCGCCCAGATCACGCCTGCGGCGCCGAGATAGAGCATCGTGAAGGGGCGCCCGGGATCATCGGAATCGGCGTCGCGTGGATGCACGGGCCACAAGCCTTCCGGCGTGAAATTGCGCTGTGCGTCGGCGGCAAAGCGCTCGATCCAGGTACGCGCGATGCCTTCGTCCCAGCGCGTGTCGCCGAGCGGTTCGTGCCGTGCGGGATCATGGAGCATGGTCGACGGTCCTTGGTTGTGGGTGGGGTTGCGGCGTCTTGCGTAGCGCAGGAAATTGTAAGGGATGCACCGCGGATTCCGGCGGTGGTCGTGGCGGGGGCTGCAACTTCGGCCGTCATGGCCGGGTCGAAGCCCGAGCGGCGTTTGCCCAGTCCGTATAATTGTCGCGACTGCGGCGGCGAAGCGCGCTCCAACCACTGGTTCCACGATGTACGCCTCGTACGACCAAATCCACCTTTCGACGCGCAATGAGATCCGGATTCCCGTGGTCTGGGTGGCGGTCGTCCTGAGCCTCCTCGTTCACGTTGCGGCGCTGTATGAGTTCTTTCCCGATATCCGGCCACTGTCGCTGGACGGGCCGGACAAGTCGGGCGTGCCCCCGCTGTCCGTGCGGCTCACGGCGCCACCGGGCGCACGCACGGCGCAGTCGTCCCCGCAGGTCGCCGCGCTGCCCCCGCCGGCGCCCAGGCCGCCACCCCGGCCGGTGCGCGCAGCGCCGGCACCGACGATCATGGCGGCCGTGCCACGCCCGCCCGACGACGATACGTTGCGCGTGCCGCCACCCGCCGCCCCGGCGCCGGCGGCGCCCTCACCGCCCGCGACCATCGCGCCCGTCGAGCGCGATCTGTCGGCCTACATTGCCGCCCGCCGCCTCGCGCGGGGGGAGCCTGAGCCGTCCGGATCCCAGGGTGTCGCGCCCAACGCGCCGCCGGTGGACGACGAGCGCGCGCGGCGCGACAAGATCGTGGCCGACAATCTCGCCTCGGTACGCACGCCCACCTTCGGCGGCGAGCCCCGCAACGGCGGCGGCCTGTTCCAGCTGCGCAAGGTGGGCCTGGACGAAGCCGAATTCATGTTCTTCGGCTGGAACAAGGACATTTCGCGCAAGGTGAACCAGCGCATCGTGGTGGAGCGCGGCACCAACCCGGATATCCGCATCGCCGTGGTGCGCAAGATCATCAACATCATCCGCGACCAGGAAAAAGGCAACTTCCAGTGGCAGTCGCTGCGCCTCGGCCGCGATATCTTCCTGTCCGCGCGGCTCGAGGACGCCGCGGAACTCGAGGCGTTCATGCTGCGCGAGTTCTTCGAGAGCGATGCGCGGCCGCGGTAGCCGACGTACGATGCCGCGCCAGGTACAGCGGTGTGCGCGATCGCGGCACCTTGCGCACGAAGTGGTCGCGGGCCACGTGGTAGCTTGGGTCGAAACCGAAGAAGTTGAGCTTCATCCGCTCGAGTTCTTCGGCCCGATAGGCCGCCAGCGGTTGCACTGATTCGTCGGCGTGGCGGCGGGCCACCTTCCGCGCCAGCATGGCATCGAAGCCCGGATCGGTCGCCAGCGCATTGGCGCGGATCTCCACTTCGGCACGAAACGCGGCAGGCGTTGCGCCAAAATGGGCGTCGATGAGACCGAGTCCGGCGGCATCCCGCGCACTGACCGGCAGTCGCCCCTGCGTAATGGCACGCGCGGCTTCGGTGCCAACCCGGCGCGGCAGCAGGTAGGTCCAGTACTCCGAGCCGTAGAGATTGCCCATCCCCTTGTAATGCGGATTCAGGATCACGCCGTCGCGGGCGAGGACATGATCCGCGGCCAGCGCGAGAAAGGCGCCGCCGGCACCCGCATTGCCCTGCATGGCCGCGATCGTGACCTGCGCGTCGGTCACGATGATCTCGCGGACGAGATCGTCGATGGCGTTGATGTTGCGCCACGACTCCTCGGCTGGATGCGCCGACGCCTCGATCAGGTTGAGGTGGATGCCGTTGGACCAGAAATCGGGGCCACCCATCAGCACGATGACCCGCGTCGGCCTTGACCTTGCAGCGCGATAGGCCGCGAGCAGCGCCGCGCACTGCGCCGTGCCCATCGCGCCGTTGTAGAGCGGAAAGTGGAGGTAGCCGACCGCGCCCCGTTCCTCGTAGCGGATCGGTCGCCACGTCGACCCGTCGACGATCGCGTCCGGAGCCAGCGGCGCCTCGCGCACGTCGGCCAACCGGTCGCCCAGCACAAGCATGGCGGGAAGCTTGAATTGCGATTCGTCGCCCGCGCGCTTCAGGTGCGTGATCCAGACCGCGCCGTCGGTGGTCGCGCGCAGGATGGCGCCGTCGCGGCACGCAATGACGTCCCCGGGTGCCGCCTGCGGGTGATCGGCGCGCAGCCGCCCCTCCGGATGGGCATCGAACAGGTACACGCGCTCGCCGCGCACGTTGTCGAGCACGCCCGGCAACCCATCTGCCGCCCGGATCTTGCGCAGCACGCCTGCGGTGTCGTCGGTCGTCCAGTCGATGGCGCGGTCGGCCTGCCGCAGCAACGGTCGCGACCGACCACGCACATCAGGGTCGGTGTAGCGCAGCGGCACCGGCGCCTCGCCTCCGGCGATACGCGCGAGCGTTTGCCGCAACGCCTCCACGGCGGCCTCCGTGACCTCGTTGCGGTAGAGGCTGCTCTTGGTGGCGTCGCGCATCGGGAACTCGACGCTGGCCCAGATCGCGCCAGCATCCATCTCGGCGTTCGCTTGAATCGCCGTCACACCCCAGCGGGTTTCGCCGTCGGCGATGGCCCAATCCAGCGCCGAGGGGCCGCGGTCGCCGCGGATGCCCGGGTGGATCACGATGCAGCGGTGCTCGCGCCACACCGCCTCCGGAATCCTGCGCTTCAGGAAGGGTGCGACGATGAGATCCGGACGCCACAGGTCCACCGCTTCCTGCGTCACCGTGTCGTTGATGTCGAACTCGATCGAGACATCGTGACCCCAGGCGGCGAGTTCCGTATACAGGCGCTGCGCCAGGCTGTTGAATGCATGCGTGAGGAACAGGATGCGCATCAGCAGATCCGGGGCAGCTGCTCGCCGGTGAGCCAGTCGACCACGCGGCGGCCGCCGAAGGTCGTGTCCATCTGCACGAAGTGGTGGGGGTCATCGATGACTTCGCCGATGATGGCTGCATCCCCGCCCAGCGGATGCGCGCGCATCGCCGCCAGCAGCCTTGCCGCATCGTCGGCGGCGCAGATCGCCACCAGCTTGCCTTCGTTGGCCACGTAGAGCGGATCGAGGCCCAGGAATTCGCACGCTGCATTGACCTGTCCCTGCACCGGAATGCGCGACTCCGCGATCACCATCCCGCAGCCCGACTGGCGTGCGAGTTCGTTGAGCGTGGTGGCGAGCCCGCCGCGCGTGGGATCGCGCAGGCAGCGAATGCCCGGCACGGCGGCGATCATCGCGGCCACGAGGCCATGCAGCGCTGCGGTATCGGAGCGGATGGTCGTCTCGAAGGTCAGGTTCTCGCGCAGCGACATGATGGCCACGCCGTGGTCGCCCATCGTGCCGCTGACGATGATGCGGTCGCCCGGGCGCGCCCGGTCGCCGGAGATCTCGACCCCGGCAGGCACCACGCCAACGCCGGTGGTGGTGATGAACACGCCGTCGCCCTTGCCGCGTTCGACCACCTTGGTGTCGCCGGTGACCACCGGCACGCCGGCCTCGCGCGATGCCGCGGCCATCGACTCGACGATGCGCTTCAGGTCGGCGAGCGGAAATCCCTCTTCCAGGATGAAGCCGGCGGCGAGGTAGAGCGGCACCGCCCCCGCCATCGCCACGTCGTTGATGGTGCCGTGCACGGAAAGGCATCCGATGTCGCCACCGGGAAAGAAGAGCGGCGACACCACGTGGCAGTCGGTGGCCATGACCATGCGCCCGCCCCCGATGCGGAACGCGGCCTGGTCGTTGGCCTGCCGCAGCCATTCGTTGTCGAACGCGCGGACGAAGAGCTCGTCGATCAGCTGCGCCATCGCGCGACCGCCGCCGCCGTGGGTCATGTCGACGTGCCCGTGCTTGAAATCCACGGGCCGCACGTAGTCGCTGCGGACCACGCCGCTCATGACGCTTCCTCTGTGGCCGGGACGGCGTTGCCCCGAACCACCGCGATGTCCCTGAACCGTCCGTACGTGTAGTGCGCGGCGCACGCGCCTTCGGAGGACACCATGCACGAGCCGATCGGATTCTCGGGCGTGCATACGGTGCCGAATACCTTGCAGTCGGTGGGCTTCTTGACGCCCCGCAGGATCGCCCCGCATTCGCAGGCCTTGTTGTCGGGCACCGACCGGTAGGTGATGCCGTAGCGCGTCTCGGCGTCGAACGCCGCGTAACGGTCCTTGATCTTCAGTGCGCTGTAGGGCACTTCGCCCAGGCCGCGCCACTCGAAGGTGCGCCGCAGCTCGAACACCTCCGCCACCAGCGCCTTGGCCTTCGCGTTGCCGTCGCGCGTGACCGCGCGCGTGAACTCGTTCTCCACCTCAGCGCGGCCATCGTTCAGCTGCCGTACCAGCATCAGGATGGCCTGCATCACATCGAGCGGCTCGAAGCCCGCGATCACGACCGGACGCTGGTATTCCTCGGCGAAGTATTCGTAGGGCTGGCTGCCGATCACCGTCGACACGTGTGCCGGGCCGATGAAGCCGTCGAGCGGGACCGTGCCCAGTTCGCGCACCTCCTTCGACTCGAGGATATTGCTGATGGCCGCCGGCGTCAGCACGTGGTTGCAGAAGACGCTGAAATTGGCGAGACCCAGCGCCTTTGCCTGCGTGATGGCTACCGCCGTCGGCGGGGTCGTGGTTTCGAAGCCGATCGCAAAGAAGACGACATCGCGATCGGGATTTTCCTGCGCGATGCGGATCGCGTCGGCGCAGGAGTAGATCATCCGTATGTCGGCGCCCTGCGCCTTCGCCTTCAGCAGCGACGCGCCCTTCGACGCCGGCACGCGCATGGTGTCGGCATAGGTGCACAGGATGAGACCGGGCCGGGCCGCGAGCGCGATCGCATTGTCGATGCGTCCAATCGGCAGCACGCACACCGGGCAGCCGGGG
>JANNYI010000334.1:0-1735 GCA_031410015.1 Betaproteobacteria bacterium
TGCTCAAGTGCCTGTGGGTGCCGGCGGCACGGGCGGGATTCCTCGCCTGCTTCGACGCGTTTGCTGACACCTACCTTTCAGGCGTTGACTGGGAGCCTCGCGCAGGCATCGAGGCGCGGGCTGCCGCGCTGCTGCCGGGACTGATGCTCGCCCGCGTCGACGGCAAGTCGCCCGCCGAGTACCTGACCACCGGCCAGCAGAAGGATACCGTGCGCCGTGCCGCCATCCGGCTGCTGGAGCAGCCGGCGGAACGCCTCGCCACGGTGCGCGACGCATGGGAAAAGGAGCTACCGAAGTGAGCACAATCAAAGCGGTGCACGCGCGCCGCGTCTGGGATTCGCGCGGCAAGCCCACAGTCGAGGCCGAAATCGTGCTGGACTCCGGCCACCTTGGCCGCGCAATCACCCCCGCCGGCGCCTCCACCGGCAGCGGCGAGGCGAAGGAACTGCGCGACGGCGGGACCGCGCTGCGCGGGCTGGACGTGCAGCAGGCCGTGCGCAACGTGAACGGGCCCATCGCGGACGCCCTGCGCGGCATGGATGGCCTGGACCAGGCCGCCGTCGACGCAGCCATGATCCAGCTCGACGGCACGCCGGACAAATCGAAGCTCGGGGGCAACGCCATCGTGGCGGTGTCCCTCGCCTGCCTGCACGCCGCGGCTGCTGCGGCCGGCGTGCCGCTTTGGAAGCACCTCGCCGCCGGCCGGCGCGTGGCGATGCCCGTGCCCGAGATCCAGATCTTCGGCGGCGGGGCCCACGCCCGCGGGCGTGTCGACCTGCAGGACTACATGGTGGTATGCCCCGGCGCGGGCAAGTTTGCCGAGGCGCTGGAAATGACCGCCGAGGTGTACTACGCCGCCGGCGCGCGCCTCGCCAAGAAAGGCGCGCTGCAGGGCGTGGCCGACGAGGGCGGCTACTGGCCGTCCTTCAAGTCGAACGAGGAAGGCCTGATCGAGCTCACCCGCTCGATCGAGGACGCGGGATTCCGCCCCGGCAAGGACGTGGCGATCGCGCTCGACATCGCCGCCACCCAGCTCCAGCAGCCCGGCGGGCGGTACGCGCTGCCGCTTGAAAACCGCAACCTCTCGGCCGAGCAGTTCGGGATCATGCTGGAACGCTGGGTGGACGCCTACCCGATCGTGTCGATCGAGGACCCGTTCGCGGAAGACGACGTGGAGAACATGCGCGCCTTTACCAAGCGCGTCGGGGACCGCATCCAGATCGTGGGCGACGATTTCTTCGTCACCGACGCGAAGCGCATCGCCGCGGCCGGCGGCGCATGCAACGCCGTGCTGATCAAGCCCAACCAGATCGGCACCGTGACCGAGGCGCACGCGGCGCTGGAGGCCGCCCGCGCGGCTGGCTACGGCGCGATCGTGTCCGCGCGCTCGGGCGAGACGGAGGACGTGTCCATCGTGCACCTCGCGATCGGCTGGGGCGTGCCGCACCTCAAGGTCGGCAGCTTTTCGCGCTCCGAGCGCATGGTCAAATGGAACGAGGGCGTGCGGATCGAGGAGGCGCTGGGCTCTTCGGCCCAGCCTTTCCCGGCTGGCCGGGTCTACAGGCAGCCGAAGTGATTATTACAAAACCGTAATCTATGTTGGCAGGATATCGGCCACAGAAGCCGACCCTGAAAAGTAATTCCCGCAATTAATGACCTGAGGAGACAACGATGAAAACCCTTCCCGCACTCGCCTGCACGCTGCTGCTGGCCATGAGCACCACCGCCGGGGCTG
>JANNYI010000335.1:0-7455 GCA_031410015.1 Betaproteobacteria bacterium
GGGGATGACGTCCTCTTCCGAGCCGGCCCACCACACGCCGAGCAGCTGATCCCTCGGGTAGCCGGTCTTGGCGGCCGTCTTGAGCGAGACCGTGCTCATCACGCCGAACGTCCACACGATCACGAAGTCGGGCTTCGCCTGCCGGATCTGCAGCCACTGCGATTCCTGCGTCTGGCCGGGCGGCGTGACGGGAATCTTCAGCACGTCGAAGCCGAGCTTGGCGCCCAGCGCGTCGAGCACCGGAATGGGCTCTTTACCGTAGGCGGAGTCGTGGTAGAGGAACCCGATCTTCTTGCCCTTCAGCTTGTCGAGCCCGCCCACCTTCTGGCCGAGGTAGGTGATCATCGCCGCCATCTGGCCCCAGTACGTGGTACCGATCGGAAACACCCAATCGTAGACGCGTCCGTCGGCGGAGCTCGCGAGCCCGTAGCCGAAGGTCGTCATCGGGATCTTGTCCTGCGCCACCCGGTCGAACAGTCCGTAGGCAATCCCGGTGGAGAGCGGCTCGACCGTACTGGCGCCGCCCTGCTTCCTCTTCAGCCGTTCGTAGCACTCAACGCCTTTGGACGCGTTGTATTCCGTTTCGCATTCTTCCCACGACATCTTGACGCCATTGACCCCACCGGTCATGTTGATCAGCGTCCAGTAATCGATCGCACCACCATAGTAGCCGGAGCCACCGGCAGCGTAAGGACCTACCCGGTACGACAGCACCGGCACGAATTGTTCGTTCTGTGCCTGGGCTGAGACGGCCCCCGTGAGAAGTACGAGGCCGAGCAGCGCCGATTGCAATCGCTTCATGTTGCTCCTCCTGAACGTAAGAATTAAGCGCGAAACACGGAAACCTGACGACACCTTTGAAGAGCGTGTACGACGGGATTGAAACACCGGCGAAGCTACCGCCCCGCCCACTGACTGCATACCGCCTGGCGTCAATGCGGGAACGGCCACAGCCGAAGCTTTTCCTTCCCGATCTGCCAGAGCCGGGCGAGGCCATGCGGCTCGACGATCAGGAAAAAAATAATGAGCCCCCCGAACACCATCAGCTCGAGGTTGGAGATCGTGCTCTCGGCGATGCCGAGGCCGAGCGACCGATCGAGCAAGCGAACCGACACGCTCAGTACCACCGGCAGCAACGTCACGAAGGCACTGCCGAGAAATGCGCCCACAACGGTGCCCATTCCTCCAATGATAACCATGAAGAGCACGCGAAACGAGAGATCGAGACTGAACGCCTCCGGTTCGACCGTGCCGAGGTAGGCATAGGCAAAGAGGGCGCCGGCGACGCCGCAGTAGAACGAACTGACGGCGAAGGCCAGCAACTTGGCCCGCATCAGACGGATGCCGATGACCTCCGCAGCAACGTCCATGTCGCGCACCGCCATCCACGAGCGGCCGATGTTGCCGCGCGCCATGTTTTTCGCCGCCAGCGCCAGCACTGCGACAATCGACAGCACCAGCAGGTACTTGGCCTCGGGTGTGGTGAAGGCGTAGCCGAAGATCACGACTTGCTGCGCCGTGATGACCCCAGACGAACTGTAATTGCTGACCCAGCCCACCTTGGTCAGGAACCAGATGATGAAAAATTGTGCCGCCAGCGTGGCCACGGCGAGGTAGAAGCCGCGTATGCGGAGGCTGGGGAGTCCGAAGACCACACCCACCAGCGCCGCCACCACCCCGCCGCCGACGAAGGCCACCAATACCGGCATGCCCGGCACGCGCAACATGAGGTTGTAGGACGCAAACGCCCCCACCGCCATGAACGCGGCAGTACCCAGCGACAACTGTCCCGCGTAGCCGGTGAGAATGTTGAGACCCAGCGCGGCTAACGCGAGAATCAGAAAGGGGATCAGGATGCCGGTGAGCATGTAGGGGGTTGCCAGCAACGGCGCCCCGACGAAGGCGATCACCAACACGATGGCCATGCCGATCCGGTCTTGCCGGATAGGAAAGATGGCGGCGTCCGCGGCATAGGACGACTTGAACTGCCCGGCTTCGCGATAGATCACGGGTCAGATCCGCCGGATGATTTTCTCGCCGAAGAGGCCTTCAGGCCTGATCAGCAGGAATGCCAGCGCCAGCACGTAGGGGAACCAGCCCTCGATGCCGCCGCCCACGAAGGGGCCGAAATAGACTTCGGCCAATTTTTCGGTGGCCCCGATGATGAGGCCACCCACGATGGCGCCCGGCACCGAATCAAAGCCCCCGAGGATCAGCACCGGCAAGGCCTTCAGCGCCACGAAGGTAAGCGCGAATTGCACGCCGTTGCGCGCCCCCCACAGGAGGCCGGCCACCAGCGCGACCGCGCCGGCCACACACCAGACGATGGCCCAGATCTGCTGCAGCGGGATGCCCACCGCCAGCGCCGCCTGATGGTCGTCGGCCACGGCGCGCAACGCGCGCCCGATGCGGGTGCGGCTGAAGAACAATGCCAGTACGGTGACCAGGAACGCGGCCACGGCCGCGGCCGCCAGGTCGAACTTCGAGACGTTCATGCCGGTGGTGTCCGTGACCCACGCAATGGGTTCGTCCTGTAACCCCAGTTCAAGGCCGCGCACATTGGCGCCCCACATCATCTGGGCCAACCCTTCGATGAAGAAGGTGAGGCCGATGGTGGCCATGAACAGCGTGATCTGCGGCTGGTTGACCAACGGCCGCAGCACGACGCGCTCGGTGGCCAGCGCCAGCAGCGTCATCGCCACCAGCGTGGCAGGAATGGCCACCCACCACACGAGCCCGCGCTCCAGCAGCCCCACGTAGGTCAGCGCCGCGAAGAACACCATCGCGCCTTGGGCAAAGTTGAACACGCCCGAGGCCTTGTAGATCAGCACAAAGCCCAACGCCACCAGCGAGTACATCACGCCCGAAAGCAGTCCACCGATCAGCACTTCAAAGAAGAATGACATGGAAGGCTCCGCCGTGGTCAGTGGGCCACGCCGAGGTAGGCATCGATCACCGCCTGGTTGGCGCGAATCTCGGCCGGCGTGCCGTCTGCGATCTTCTTGCCGTAATCGAGCACCACCACGCGATCCGAAATGTCCATCACCACCCCCATGTCGTGCTCGATCAGCACGATCGTCGTGCCGTATTGTTCGTTGACATCGAGCACGAAGCGACACATGTCCTGCTTCTCCTCGACATTCATGCCGGCCATCGGCTCGTCGAGCAGCAGCATCGACGGCTCGGCCGCCAGCGCACGCGCCAGCTCAACCCGCTTTTGCAGGCCGTATGGCAGGCGCCCCACCGGCGTCTTGCGAATATGCTGGATCTCGAGGAAGTCGATCACTTCTTCCACCCGCCGCCGATTTTCGAGCTCCTCGCGGCGGGCCCGGCCCACCCAGATGGCCTGCTCGATGAAGCTGGCCTTCATCCGCAGGTTGCGGCCCGTCATCACGTTGTCCAGCACCGACATCCCACGAAAGAGGGCGATGTTCTGAAAGGTGCGGGCAATCCCGTTTTCGGCAGCCTCGTGCGTATCCATGTCGCGCCGCTCCTTGCCGCGAAAGTTGATCGTGCCGTGCTGCGGCCGGTAGACGCCGTTGATCACGTTGAGCATCGAGCTCTTGCCGGCGCCGTTGGGCCCGATGATGGCGCGCACCTCGTGCTCGCGCACGTCGAAGCTGATGTCGGTCAGCGCCTTCACGCCGCCGAAGGCAAGCGAGATGTTGTCGAGCTTCAGGATGACGTCGCCGATGCGACGGGCGGCGATGCTCATGCGGCAAGTTTTCCCGTAGGCGGATAGGTCGTCGCGTCCTCGAGCACCAGATCGGCAGCCACCATGTTGGTGCGGCCATCCTCGAGGCGCACCAGCGTCTCGATGTGCTCGACCTTCTTGCCGCTGAACAGGGCGTCGACCAGCACTGCGTACTTTTCCGCGACGAAGCCGCGGCGCACCTTGCGGGTGCGCGTCAGCTCGTCGTCGTCGGGGTCCAGCTCCTTGTGCAGGATCAGGAAGCGGCGCACCTGCGAATCGGCCACGCCGTGCTCGGCGGCAAGTTCCGCGTTCACCTTCTCCACGCACTCCCGCAGCAACTGGCGCACCTCGGGTTTCTGCGCCAGGTCGGCGTAGCCCGAGTACGCGATGCCGCGCCGTTCGGCCCAGTTGCCGACGGAACCGATGTCGATGTTGATGAACGCGCACACGCCATCGCGATTGGCGCCGAACACCACCGCTTCCTTGATGTGCGGGAAGAACTTGAGCTTGTTCTCGATGTAGTTGGGCGCGTACATCGAGCCGTTGGCGAGCTTGCCCACGTCCTTGGACCGATCGATGATCTTCAGCTGTCCGGCGTCGTCGAAGAAGCCGGCATCGCCGGTGCGGAAGTAGCCGTCGGCATCGATGGACTCGGCCGTCGCATCCGGCCGCTTGTAGTACTCCTTCAGCAGCATCGGGCCGCGCACCAGCACCTCGCCGTTGTCGCCGATCTTCACCTCGACATTGGGCGCAGGCACGCCGACCGTGTCGAGCCGGACACCGCCATCGGGCTGCAGGCAGACATAGGCGCAGGTCTCGGTCTGGCCGTAGAGCTGCTTCAGGTTGATGCCGATCGAGCGGTAGAAGCGGAAGAGATCGGGGCCGATGGCCGCGCCTGCGGTGTAGGCCACGCGAATGCGGCTCATGCCGAGCACGTTGCGCAGCGGGCCGTAGACCAGCACGTTGCCCAGCGCATATTGAATGCGATCCCCCAGGCCGACCGCCTTGCCATCGAGGATCTCCGCGCCGGAGCGGCGGGCAACCGCCATGAAATGATGGAACAGGCCGCGCTTGATCGCGCTGGCATCCTCCATCCGGATCATCACCTGGGTGAGCAGGTTCTCGAACACGCGCGGCGGCGCGAAATAATAGGTGGGTCCGATCTCGCGCAGGTCGGTCATCACGGTGTCGCCCGATTCCGGACAGTTGATCGTGAAGCCCGCCACCATCGCCTGCGCGTAGGAAAAGAGGTTGTCGCCCACCCACGCCATCGGCAGGTAGGACAGGATCGATTCGCCGGCAGTGAGATGATCGAACTCGATGCCGCCGCGGGCGGCACTGATCAGCGCATGGTGAGTCTGGCACACGCCCTTGGGCTTGCCGGTGGTGCCCGACGTATACAGCATGATCGCGATGTCGTCGGCCGCGCCCTGCGCGATCGCGCCGGCGTAGAACGACGGATGCGCCGCGTCGAATTCGCGGCCCAGTTCCAGCAGCCGCTCGTAGCTCGTCACCGTGTGATAGTTGCGCAGGCCGCGGTCGTTGTCGAAGTAGATATGCGCCAGCGTGGGAACCTGCGACTGCACCTCGAGCATCTTGTCGACCTGCTCCTGGTCCTCGACGATGGCGTAGGCGATCTCGGCGTCGTTGAGCACGAAGACGATGTCGGCCGCAGGCGCATCCTGGTACATCGGCACCGGGATGCCGCCCAGCGCCTGCGCCGCGCACA
The DNA here is from genome assembly GCA_031410015.1 of Betaproteobacteria bacterium. GTDB lineage: Bacteria > Pseudomonadota > Gammaproteobacteria > Burkholderiales > Casimicrobiaceae > VBCG01. The sequence goes on from JANNYI010000335.1 coordinate 5,424, forward strand.
TCGACCAGTAAAGGCGCGGGCGATTGTCGCCGATGATGGCGAGATGCATGCCGCGCTTGAAGCCCTGCGCGGCCAGCCCACAGGCGAGCGCGCGCACTTCGGCGGCGACGTCGCCCCACGTCCACGTCTGCCAGATGCCGAGGTCTTTTTCGCGGGTAGCCGGGTGCGTCGGCCGCACCCGCGCGTGGTGCAGCAGCAACCGTGGAAACGTGTCCTGGAGCTCCTCCATCCCTACCTCCGTGCTGCCCGGGCCAACCGCCTACGGCCGCGGGCGGCGTGTTGCGCCGTCCCGGGCCGTTTAGAATTCAATCAGCCGGACAATGACTCTAGATGCAATCATGCACCAACGGTGTCGTTGCACCGACATTTGCGAAAACGAAACGATTGCTGCAATGCGGAAATTCGATGACCTGCTGGACACCAGCCCCTGGGCCTCTTCGTTGAGCCCGGCCGACCGCGCGCGCGTGCTGGCCGAAACGGTCACCCGCGAATGCGCGGCGGGCGCGCTGGCCTGCCGCAAGGGGGATCCGGTCAATGCATGGGTCGGCGTGGTCGACGGCCTGCTCAAGATGAGCAATGTCTCCGCCGAGGGCAAGCCGATGAGCTTCCTGGGCGTGGCCACGGGCAGCTGGTTTGGCGAAGGCTCGGTGCTGAAGGACGAGCCGCGGCGCTATGACATGGTGGCGTTGCGTGCCAGTACCGTCGCCTACATGCCGCGCGCCACCTTCATGTGGCTGCTGGACACCAGCATGCCGTTCAACCGCTACGTGATCGCGCAGCTGAACGAGCGGCTGGGCCAGTTCATCGGCATGGTCGAGCACGATCGCCTGCTGGGTCCGGACGCCCGCCTGGCGCGGTGCCTTGCGTCGATGTTCAATCCGCAGCTCAATCCCGGCATCGGCCCGGTGATTCCCATATCCCAGGACGAGATCGCCCAGCTCGCGGGGTTGTCCCGGCAACGGACCAACCAGGCGCTGCAGCGCCTCGAGCAGGCGGGGTTGCTGCGCCTCGACTACGGCAGCATCACGATCACCGACCTCCCGGGCCTGCGCGTGTTCGAGGAATGAATCGAATCCGCTGATCCTTGCGCGATCCATGCGAGTGCCACGGCCGTCGGGGCTGACGCGACAGCGGGTTATCATCAAAGGCTGGATCCGCCCCGCAAGGAGCTTCACCATGCCCATCTCGTCCCTTCGCTTTGCCGCACTGATCGCAGCCGTTGTCTGCGGCGCCACGACGGCGGCAAACGCCGGCAACATCGCGGTTAACGCGTCCGATCGCAACAAGGACGCGCTCGCCAATGTGATCGTGTCGGCCACCCCGCTCGACAAACCGGTGCCGCCGCGGCAGCCGGCCACCGCACAGATCCTGCAGGAAGACCGCGAGTTCGTGCCGCCGGTGACAGTGATCCGCGCCGGCACGAAAGTGAGCTTCACCAACCGCGACGCGCACGACCACCACCTCAAGTCCACCGGCGCCACCGAATTCGAGTACAAGATCCACACCAAGGGCACGCCCGAGCCGCTGGTGTTCGACAAGCTCGGTGACACCACCGTGTTCTGCTACCTGCACGACTGGATGAAAGCGTACATCTACGTGGTGGACACCCCGTACTTCGCCAAGACCGAGCGCGCGGGTGTGGCACTGATCGAAGGGTTGCCCGAAGGCCGCTACCGCGTGGCCTCGTGGCATCCGGATGCGCGGACCCAATTGTCCACGCAGGATGTGAACATCACCGCCAACGGCACGACGGAGGTCAAGCTCAACTACGACCTCGTGCCCAAGCGTCTGGGCCGCATCAAGCCCGCGGCCGGCACCAAGGAGCCGGCGTACAGGTATTGATTCTGCCTGCCTTGCATCGGACCCTGACGGCGCCCTGTAGGCGAGGCTTCAGCCTCGCGCATCGCAAACCCCGTAGGCGAGGCTTCAGCCTCGCGCATCGCAAACCCCGTAGGCGAGGCGTCAGCCTCGCGCATCGCAAACCCCGTAGGCGAGGCGTAAGCCTCGCCAACAGCGACAACGCACAGCGGCG
>JANNYI010000336.1:0-11272 GCA_031410015.1 Betaproteobacteria bacterium
CGCTGTTGCGGCTCGAAGGGCGGCTGCCCTGCGATGTTCCCGTCGATCCACGCGCGGCTTCCCTCCGCCTCGACGGCGGCATGCAGCGCGCCGATGCGCTGGCGTGGGCGCCGGCCGTCACCGGCACCGTCTACGGCGCGCTGCTCAACTTTCGCGGTGCGCTGGCTGCGCTGGGCGATGCCGTCCACCAGCCGCCGTACAAGGCGCCCCCGCGCGCGCCGATCCTCTACATCAAGTCGCGCAATACGTTGTCCGCGCACCGTCGCGCGATCGTCGTGCCTGCCGGCGTCGACGAACTCGAGGTCGGCGCCACCGTCGGGGTGGTGATCGGCCGCACGGCCTGCCGCTTGAGCGCAGCCGATGCGATGGATGTCGTCGCCGGCTACACCATCGCCAACGACGTCAGCGTGCCGCATCCCGACTATTACCGGCCATCCATCCGCTACAAGTGCCGCGACGGCTTCCTCCCGATCGGCCCGTGGGTGCTTGCCGCGCGCCACGTGCCGCACCCCGATGCGCTCGCGATCCGCGTTGCCATCGACGGCCAGCCGCGCCTGCACGCGACATTGGGCGACCTGCTGCGGCCCATCGCCATGCTGCTTGCCGACGTCACGGACTTCATGACGCTGGCGCCCGGCGACGTGCTGCTCGTCGGCGTTCCTGCCGGCGCACCGCGCGCCCGCGCCGGGCAGCACGTGGCCATTGCCGTCGACGGCGTGGGCACGCTCGAAAACACCCTGGTGGCAGCATCGACGGCGGGCCGCGCATGAAGTCCGCACGCGTCGCTTACGGGGGCGCCGTGCACACGGCATACCCGGCAGCGGAGGGCGTGCGGCTGGCGGATGGCCGCGTGCTGGCCGAGGATGCCGTCGCCTGGCTGCCCCCGTTCGACGTGGGCACCATCATCGCGCTGGGACTCAACTACGCCGAGCACGCGAAGGAGCTCGCTTTCGGCTCGCAGCAGGAGCCGCTGGTGTTCCTCAAGGGCCCCGGGACGCTGATCGGGCATCGCGGGTACACGCGCCGTCCGCACGACGCGACGTTCATGCATTACGAGTGCGAGCTGGCGGTGGTGATCGGCAAGCCCGCGGCCCGCGTGGCGCGCGCCGACGCGTGGAACGTCGTCGGCGGCTACACGGTGGCCAACGATTACGCGATCCGCGACTATCTCGAGAACTGGTACCGGCCCAACCTGCGCGTGAAGAATCGCGACGGCTGCACCGCCATCGGCCCGTGGCTGGTCGACGCGGCCGACGTGCCCGATCCAGCCGATCTCGAATTGACCACAACCGTCAACGGCGTGGAAACGCAGCGCGGCAACACCCGCGATCTCGTCTTCGACATTCCATATCTGATCGAATACCTGTCGGCCTTCATGACGCTCCAGCCGGGCGACGTAATCCTCACCGGAACGCCCGATGGCGTGGTCGACGTGCGGCCCGGCGACGAAGTCGTCACCGCCATCGCCGGCATCGGCCGCCTCGTCAACACCATCATTGCGGACGACGCGTTCGGCCGTTAGCATTCCGAGTCCGAGGACCTTCATGCAGATCGACCACCTGATCGACGGCAAGCCGGTGCGAAGCGCCGAGGTCTTCACCACCATCGACCCCGCGACGCAGGAAGTGCTGGCGGAAGTGGCCTCCGGCGGCGAAGCCGAGGTCGCGGCGGCCGTGGCGGCGGCCAGGCGCTCGTTCCCCGGCTGGGCCGGCACGCCGCAGGCGCAACGCGCTCGGATCATGCGCAAACTGGGCGAGCTGATCGCGGCGCATGTCCCGGAGATCGCGGAGTGGGAGACGAAGGACTGCGGGCAGGTGATCGGGCAGACGAAGAAGCAGCTGATCCCGCGCGCCGCCGACAACTTCCACTATTTCGCGGAGATGTGCACGCGCACCGACGGGCACACGTATCCGGTCGATGGGCAGCTGCTCAACTACACGCTGTTCCATCCGGTCGGCGTATGCGCGCTGATCTCGCCGTGGAACGTGCCGTTCATGACCGCGACGTGGAAGGTCGCGCCGTGCCTCGCGTTCGGCAACACGGCGGTGCTGAAGATGAGCGAGCTGTCGCCGATCACCGCGTCGCGGCTGGGTGCGCTGGCGCTGGAGGCCGGGGTGCCGCCGGGCGTGCTCAACATCGTGCACGGCTATGGCCGCAGCGCCGGCGAGGCGCTGTGCCGTCACCCGGACGTGCGGGCGATTTCCTTCACCGGCAGCACGGCCACCGGCAATCGGATCGTGCAGAGCGCAGGCCTCAAGAAATTCTCGATGGAACTGGGCGGCAAGAGCCCGTTCGTGATCTTCGAGGATGCGCAGTGGGACCGCGCGCTCGACGCCGCGGTGTTCATGATCTTCTCCAACAACGGCGAGCGCTGCACGGCCGGGTCGCGCATCCTCGTCCAGCGCTCGGTCTACGCGAGATTCGCGGAGGCCTTCGCCGCGCGCGCGGCGCGCATCCGCGTGGGCAATCCGCTGGATGAGCAGACGATCATCGGGCCAATGATCTCGCGCGACCACCTCGCCAAGGTGAGGAGCTACATCGAGCTGGGACCGCAGGAGGGCGCCACGCTGCTGACCGGCGGCCTCGATGCGCCCGACCTGCCGGCGGCGATGCGGCAGGGCAATTTCGTGCGTCCGACGGTGTTTGCCGATGTGCGCAACGACATGCGGATCGCGCAGGAGGAAATCTTCGGGCCGGTGGCGTGCCTCATTCCGTTCGACGACGAGGCGGACGCCATCCGCATCGCCAACGACACGCGTTACGGGTTGTCCTCCTACGTATGGACGCAGGACCTCGGCCGCGCGCATCGCGTGGCCGCCGCCATCGAGGCGGGCATGTGCTTCGTCAACAGCCAGAACGTGCGCGACCTGCGGCAGCCCTTCGGCGGCACGAAGGCATCGGGTACGGGCCGCGAGGGGGGCACGTGGAGCTTCGAGGTGTTCCTCGAGCCGAAGAACGTCTGCGTGTCCATCGCCGACCATCACATACCCCGCTGGGGCCTCGAGCCATGAGCCGGCCGGGCCGCCCGGAAGCCAATGCCGGGGTGCATCGCACGCAGGTCGTGCACTGACCGCAGAAAAGAGCCGACCATGGGCAAACTCGCACTTGCCGCCAAGATCACGCACGTGCCGTCGATGTACTTGTCCGAATTGCCCGGCGAGCATCACGGCTGCCGGCAGGCGGCCATCGATGGCCACATCGAGATCGGCCGCCGGTGCCGCGCCTTGGGCGTGGACACCATCGTGGTGTTCGACGTGCACTGGCTCGTCAACGCCGACTATCACATCAACTGCGCCGAAAAATTCGAGGGCGTATACACCAGCAACGAACTGCCGCACTTCATCAACAACATGCCCTACTCGTATGCGGGCAATCCCGATCTCGGCCGCATCCTGGGTGAAGGCGCCAATGCGGCGGGCGTCAAGACACGCTGGCACGCCCACACGACGCTTGGGCTCGAATATGGAACGCTGGTGCCGATGCGCTACATGAATGCGGACAGGCACTTCAAGGTGGTGTCGATCGCCGCGTGGTGCAACTGGCACGACCTGCGCGACAGCCAGCGCTTCGGCGCCGCGGTGCGGCAGGCGATCGAGACGCAATACGACGGTACGGTGGCCATCCTCGCCAGCGGCTCGCTGTCCCACCACTTCGCCGACAACGGCACCGCCGCGCAATACATGCACAGGACGTACAACGAGTTCCTGCTGCGCACCGACCTCGCCGTCGTCGAGATGTGGAAGCAGGGCGAGTGGGCGGCGTTTCTGGACATGCTGCCGATGTACAACGAAAAATGCTGGGGCGAGGGCGGCATGCACGACACGGCGATGCTGCTCGGTGCGCTGGGCGGTTCCGGCTACGACCGCGGTGTTGAGATCATCACCCCCTATTTCGGCAGTTCCGGCACCGGACAGATCAATGCGATCTTTCCCGTCATGCCGCTGCCGGCCTGATCGCAAGGAGGACCTGACCGATGCCGCACCTGACCCTCGACTATTCAGCCAATCTGCGCGCGGACGGGGCCATCGGCCCGCTGTGCGCGGCACTGGCGCGCACGCTGGTCGAATTCAGTGTCGACGACAAACCCGTCTACCCCGTCGGCGGGATTCGCGTGCGTGCCTTGGCCGCGGACGACTACTGCATCGCGGATGGCCGGGCCGACGCCGCCTATCTGCATGCCTGTCTGTCGGTGGCGCGGGGCCGAACGGAGGCCACGCTGAAGGCCACCGGCGACGCGCTCTTTGCAGTGATCCAGCAGCATTTTGCGGCGCTGTTCGAGCGCCGCGGCCTCGCGCTGTCGCTGGAAATCCAGGAGTTCCCGGAAACGGGCACCTGGAAGCACAACAACCTGCATGCGCGCCTGCGTGCGTCGTGACCAAGGGCAGCCATGCTTGACGAAGCCGTGATCGAGTCGCTCGCCGCGCAACTGCAGGAGGCGCGCCGCACGGGCACGCAGCTGCGACATTTTTCGCGCGCATACCCGGCCATGACCATCGACGACGGCTATGCGATCCAGCGCGCATGGGTGCGCCGCGAACTGGCGGCCGGACGCACGATCAGGGGCCGCAAGATCGGCCTCACCTCCCGCGCCATGCAGCAGGCATCGCAGATCACCGAGCCCGATTTTGCACCGCTGATGGACGATATGTTCTTCGCGCCCGGCGACATCCCCATCCGGCGCTTCATCGCGCCGCGGATCGAGGTGGAGCTGGCCTTCGTGCTCGCGCGGCCGCTGGCCGGGCCCGGCGTCACGCTCGACCAGGTGCTCGCGGCGACCGATTACGTGACGCCGGCCATCGAGATCATCGACGCGCGCATCGAGCAGTTCGATCGCGATACGCGCGTGATGCGCAAGGTCTTCGATACGATTTCAGATTTCGCCGGCAACGCGGGTGTCGTTCCCGGCCGTGTGCGCATGAAGCCCGATGCGCTGGACCTGCGCTGGGTGGGCGGCGTGCTCGAGAAGAACGGCGTCGTCGAGGAAACCGGGCTGGCGGCCGGCGTCCTTGGGCATCCCGCCATCGGCGTGGCGTGGCTGGCCGACAAGATCGCGCCCTACGGCGAGCGGCTGGAGGCCGGCGACTTCGTGCTGTCGGGGTCGTTCACGCGGCCCACCATGGGCGTTGCCGGTGACCGCTTCCGCGTCGACTACGGGCCGCTGGGCGTCATTGAATTTCGGTTTGTCTGAGTCACGGAGGATGCGATGAATGCACACGATGTTCCTGTGCGGGCACGCGAGGCTGAAGCCTCGCCTACGGAGCCCTTGGGGCCGGGCAGCGTTGCGCCCGACGAATGGGCCGCGCGCGTGGAGCTGGCGGCGGCCTATCGCATCTTCCACTTCCTCGGCTGGACCGAACTCATTTACAACCACATCTCGCTGCGGGTGCCGGGACCGGACCATCACTTCCTGATCAATCCCTTCGGCCTGCACTACAGCGAGGTCAAGGCCTCCAATCTCGTCAAGGTGGACCTTGCCGGCAACATCGTCGGGCACTCCGACTGGCCCATCAATCCGGCTGGCTTCACGCCGCACGCGACCATCCACGGCCACATTCCGCAGGCGCTTTGCGTGATGCATACGCACACCACGGCGGGCTCGGCGGTCGCGAGCCTCGACGCCGGACTCTCGCCGTCGAATTTCTATGCCGCGCAGTTGCACGGCAAGCTTGCCTATCACGACTTCGAGGGCATCACGTTGCACGCCGACGAGGGCCCGCGCCTGTTGCGCAGCATCGGCGACAAGCCGGCGGTGATCCTGCGCAATCACGGCCTGCTGGCGTGGGGCGACGGCGTGCCGCGCGCCTTTGCCATCCTCTGGCTGCTGCAGCGTGCGTGCGAAATCCAGGTCGCGACGATGGCGATGGGCGCGCCGCGTCTGATCGCCGACGACATCCAGCGCAGGTGCACGGCCGATTCGCTGCAGTTCAACCCGAAGTTCGGCGCAGGGCAGGACGCCTTCGATGCGCTGGTGCGGATCGTGGATCGGATCGATCCGGGCTATCGGAGCTGACCCGGACGCTTGCCCGCCCGGGCGCCACGGCGCGCCCATCGCATCGTCGCGTTACACTTCTCCCCGTGGCACGCCCGCTCGCACCCCCGGCAGAATCCCTCTTCGGCAACTCGCCGCTGCGGCACCCGCGGTTTCGCTGGTTCTACATCGCATCGATCATGGTGGCGCTGGGCTACACGATGCAGGTGACGACGGCCGCGTGGCAGATGGCCACGATGACGCCGTCGGCGCTGATGGTGGCGCTGGTGCAGTCGGCAAGCACGGCGCCCACGCTGGTGGTGGGCCTGATGGCCGGCGCGCTGGCCGACATCATCGAGCGGCGGCGCATCATCCTTGCCACCCAGGTGCTGCTGATCATCGCCACGGCGGCGCTGGGCGCGACGACGCTGTCCGGCCACCTGTCGCCCGGGGGGCTGCTGGCGTTGACCTTCGTGATCGGTGCCGGCTTCACCTTCTACATGCCGGCGCAGCAGTCCAGCATCAACGAGCTGGTGGCGAAGAACGAAGTGCCGCAGGCGGTGGCGCTCGGCGCCGTCGCCTTCAATGTGGCGCGCGCGGTCGGTCCGGCGCTGGCCGGCGCGATCGCGGCGTGGTTCAACCCCGGCGTGGCGCTGCTCGCCAGCGCGGCGTGTTTCCTGCTGATGGTCGTGGTCGTGCGCCGCTGGAAGCGGCAGGAGCCTGCGCTGCCCGGCGTGCCGGAGACGCTCTTCTCGGGCATCAGCAGCGGCGTGCGCTTCGCGCGGCATTCGGCATCGATGCGCGCGATCATCATCCGCAACCTGAGCTTTGCCGCGTGCGCCAGCGCGCTGTGGGCGCTGCTGCCGGTGATCGCGCGCGACCAGCTCCATCTGGGCGCCGGCGGCTACGGGGTCCTGTTCGGCAGCTTCGGCGCGGGCGCCGTGGTGGGCGCGCTGTCGATCCCGCGCCTGCTGAAGAAGTATTCGCTGCAGCGGATCGTGGTCGGCGCGGCGCTGCTGTGGATCATCGCCTCGTCGATCATCGCCGCGACGAACTACGTGGCGGTAGCGCTGGTGGGCACCTTCATGGCCGGCGCCTCGTGGGTCGGTGTTCTCGCCAGCCTGTCGGCGGGCACGCAGAGCGCGGCGCCGGCGTGGGTGCGGGCGCGCGCCGTGGCGATGAACCTGCTGGCAGTCCAGGCCAGCCTCGCGATCGGCAGCATCGTGTGGGGCACGGTGGCGTCGTGGTCCGACACGCACGTGGCGCTGATCGCCTCGGCCATCGTGATGCTGGCGCTGTTGTTCCTTAATCGCAATGTCCGGGTCCGACTCGGCCGCGAGGCCGATGTCACGCACGACGCGCGGCTGCCCGATCTCGGCATCAAGGTCGAGCCGCTGCCTGACGACGGCCCGGTGCTGATCCAGATCGAGTACCGGATCGAGGCGTCCAACCGCGCCGCCTTCCTGGAAGGCATCCGCAAGGTCGAACCCACGCGCCGGCGCAACGGCGCCAGCAGCTGGCGGGTGTTCCGCGACATCTCGGAGGACGGGCGCTTCGTCGAGCGCTACATCATCGACTCATGGGCGGAATACGTTCGCCTGCGGCGGCGGATGACGATGTCCGACCGGCAGGCGCAGGACGAAGTCACGAAACTGCAACGCGCGGACGTACCGATCCGCGTGTCGCGGCTGCTGGGTATCGATCTCGACGAGGCGACACTCGTCGTGCCGGATGACGTGGTGCGTCCGTAAAGACGTTCGCGGCCATGCGTCGCGCTGCGCGAGGCTGAAGCCTCGCCTGCAGAGTCAGGACAGGCACGCGCGCCTGTAGGCGAGGCTGCAGCCTCGCGGGACCTGGCAAAATCGATTCGATGTAACGGCAAGCGCAGGCGGTGATGGCGCATGCGGTATCGTTATGGGTACGCCCCAGTCTTCAATCGCGGCAGCAACCCCTCATTCATCTCTCGTCAGGTAGCTTTCATGCGCGTCTTCAATTTCAGTCCCGGCCCGGCGGCATTGCCGGAAGAAGTGCTGTCCCTTGCGGCAGCCGAAATGCTCGATTGGCACGGCACCGGCACGTCGGTGATGGAGATGAGTCACCGTGGCAAGGAGTTCATCGGCATCGCCGACAAGGCCGAAGCCGACCTGCGGGGCCTGATGGGCATCTCCGCCGACTACGAGGTGCTGTTCCTGCAGGGCGGGGCCATCGGCGAGAACGCCATTGTGCCGATGAACCTGGTGCGCGACCGCGCGGTGGCCGACTACGTCAACACCGGCGAATGGTCGAAGAAGTCGCTGAAGGAGGCGAAGAAGTACGTCACCGTCAACGTGGCCGCGTCCTCCGAGGACAAGGGCTTCACCTACGTGCCGCCGCAGGCGGACTGGAAGCTCACGCCGGGCGCCGCTTACGTCCACATCTGCTCGAACGAGACGATCGGCGGCGTCGAGTATCCGTTCACGCCCGCCACCGGCGACGTGCCGCTGGTGGCCGACATGTCGTCGAACATCCTGTCGCGCGGGATCGACGTGTCCCGCTACGGCGTCATCTACGGGGGCGCGCAGAAGAACATCGGCCCGGCCGGCCTCACGATCGTGATCGTCCGCAAGGATCTGCTCGACCGCGCACTGCCGATCACGCCCTCCGCGTTCCACTGGAAGGAGCAGGCAGAGAACGACTCGATGTTCAACACGCCGGCCACGTACTCGATCTACATCGCCGGACTGGTGTTCGAGTGGCTGCAACGGCAGGGCGGTGTCGCGGCGATGGAACAGCGCAACATCGCCAAGGCGAAGCTGCTCTACGACTGCCTCGACGCGTCGTCTTTCTACCGCAACACCGTGCGGCCTTCCGACCGCTCGCGGATGAACGTGGTCTTCACGCTGCGCGACCCGGCGCTGGACGAGCCGTTCCTGAAGGGCGCCAAAGAGCGCGGCATGGTGCAATTGAAGGGCCATCGCTCGGTGGGCGGCATGCGCGCGTCGATCTACAACGCCATGCCGGAGGCCGGCGTGCGCGCGCTGGTGGCGTACATGCACGAGTTCGAGAAGCAGCATGGTTGACAAGGCGCCGCGGCAGTTCGAAATCCTCACCCTCAACCAGATCGCGGCGCACGGCCTGAAGCGCTTTCCGGCCGACCGCTATGCGGTGGGCAAGGCGGTCGCGCATCCGGACGCGATCATCGTGCGCTCGCACGACATGCACGCGATGGCCATTCCCGCGAGCGTCAAGGCCATCGGGCGCGCGGGGGCGGGCACCAACAACATTCCGGTGGCCGAACTCACCGGGCGCGGCGTTCCGGTCTTCAATGCGCCGGGCGCCAACGCCAACGCGGTCAAGGAACTGGTGTTCGCGGCGCTCTTCATGGCGGCGCGCAATCTCGTGCCTGCACTCAACTACGTGGGAGGGCTCGATGCCGCGGCCCCCGACCTCGAGGCGCGGGTGGAGGACGGCAAGAAGTCGTTTGCCGGCGTGGAACTGCCGCAGCGCACGCTTGGCATCGTGGGGCTGGGCGCCATCGGCAGCCTCGTGGCCGACACGGCGATCAAGCTCGGCATGAAGGTGGTGGGCTTCGATCCGGAGATCACCGTCGACGCGGCGTGGCGGTTGCCCTCCAGCGTGCGCCGCGCCCACAGCGTGGAGGAGGTGCTGAAACAGTCCGACTTCATCACGCTGCACGTGCCGCTGCTGCCCGTCACCCGCAACCTGATCGACGCGGCGCGACTGGCGCTGGTCAAGCCGGGAACGGTGCTGCTCAACTTCTCGCGCGAAGGCATCGTCAGCGAGGACGCCGTGGCGGCGGCGCTGGCGGCGCAGCGGCTCAAGTACTACCTCTGCGATTTTCCGTCGGCCGCGCTGCTGCGGGTGCCCGGCGTCGTCGCGTTTCCGCACCTCGGCGCGTCCACTGCCGAAGCGGAGGAGAACTGCGCGATCATGGTGGTCGACCAGGTCCGCGACTACCTGGAGCACGGCAACATCAGCAACGCCGTCAATTTTCCCAACGTCGAGATGCCGCGCGAGTCGCCCTGGCGTCTGGCCATTGCCAATGCCAACGTGCCGAACATGCTGGGCCAGATGTCGACGGCGATGGCGAAGGCGGGACTGAACATCCACAACATGGTGAACAAGTCGCGCGGCGAGATGGCCTACACGCTGGTGGACGTCGACAGCGCCGTGTTGCCCGCGGTGATCGAGGCGATTGCGGGCATCGAAGGCGTGCTGTCGGTGCGGGCGATCCCGGTCGCCAGCGCCGACTGAGCGGGGCTCAAGTCCCGGCGGGTGCGACGGCGGCGGCGGGGACGAAGAGATTCGATCCGCGGAAGCCGATGGGCAGGCAGCCGCCGGCAAGTCCGGCGACAAGGACGGCGAGCAGCGCGCGCAGCGCCAAGGTACGCAGGATTGTCATGCGTCAAGGTTACCTTATTGTCGAGTCGCCGTAACCAAGCCCGGCCGGCCGGCGGGTGTAAGCTCAAAAGGCGTTCCGGCACGCATGCCGAAAGCGGCTTGGCGTGTCCGCAAGGCGATGGTCAACAAACACCAAAGGAGTGAACATGGGTCTCTTGGATTTCGTGAAGGATGCGGGCGAAAAGCTCTTCGGGCGCGGACATGCGCAGGCGGCCATGGCCGAGGTCAAGGCGGCGCCGCAGGACGAGGCAAAGATCGCGGCGGCCAATGCGGCGGCCGGCGACGCGATACTCGACTACATCAAGGCGCAGAACCTGGCGGCGACGGGGCTCACCGTGACGTTCGACGGGGCCTCGTCGACGGTATCGGTGTTCGGCGTCGCGCCGGACCAGGCCACGATGGAAAAGATCGTGCTGTGTTGCGGCAACGTGGCGGGCGTGGGCAAGGTCAACAACATGATGTCGGTCGACCTTTCGGAACCGGAGGCCACGTGGTACACGGTCGTGTCCGGCGACAACCTGTCGAAGATCTCGAAGGCCAACTACGGCGACCCGAACAAGTACATGGTCATCTTCGAGGCCAACAAGCCGATGCTGACCCACCCGGACAAGATCTATCCGGGCCAGGTGCTGCGGATTCCGGCGCTGTAGGCAATCCGTCATGTTCCTCAGCGCGAAGTGTTTGGATGGTCTGGACGAGCCGATTCCCATCGGCGAGCCGGACGACGACGACTTCGACGATGACCAGGACGACGATGAGGACGACGACGACTTCGACGACGATGATTGAACGCCGGCTTCCGCGTCGTATTGAACGTCGGGCGTGCCGACAGGCCGCGCTGGCGGTGGCGGTACCGCTTTCCTGTTGAAGTCGGGGCCAAATCGACGGCCCCTCCAATTCAAC
>JANNYI010000337.1:0-5971 GCA_031410015.1 Betaproteobacteria bacterium
GCCGCGTGTCCGCTGTGCGCGTGGCAAAAAATCGTCGCTCGGCTTCATCGAGACGACTTATTTTTTGCCGTCGTGCACCCGGACACACACCTTGCGGCGACTAAGCCCGCCCCATCCGGTGCGCCCAGCACCGTGCCACGCCGAACAGAACACGCAACGAACCGCACCGAGCCAAGACAAACAGAACACGCAACGAACCGCACCGTGCCAAGACCAACAGAACAGGCGCCGCGTTCGTCAGGCATGCATCACCGTCGGGGGCTTACAATCGAGGCCGCGCGCACAACACTGTTCGCACTTTGCCGATCATGCCGATACGCCCGCACCTGCAACGATTCGCTGCGCTCGCCATCGGCTGCGCCGCGACGGTCGCCGTCATGGCGCAGCCGGCGCCGGAGCAGGCATCCGGGTGGACCGACAAGGCGCCGGTCACGGCGCGGCACTGGATGGTGGCGGCGGCCAATCCGCTGGCGGCGCAGGCCGGGGCTCGCATGCTTGCGCGCGGCGGATCGGCCGTTGATGCGGCAATCGCCGTGCAACTCGTGCTGGGACTCGTGGAGCCGCAATCGTCCGGACTGGGCGGCGGTTCGCTGCTGCTGGTGCACGATGCGCGCACCCGTCGGCTGACCGCCTATGACGGCCGCGAGACCGCGCCCGCGGCCGCCCGCGGTGACCGCTTTCTCAGGAACGGCAGGCCGCTCGAGTTTCACGATGCGGTGATCGGCGGTCGATCCGTCGGTGTGCCCGGAACCGTGCGCCTGCTCGAGGCCGCGCACAAGCGGCACGGGCGCCTGCCGTGGGCCGAACTGTTCGCGCCGGCCATCAATCTCGCGGAAGAAGGCTTTGCGCTTTCGCCGCGGCTTCATGCGCTGATCGGGCTGGATCGCTACCTGTCGCAGCCGCGCGCGCGTGCCTACTTCTTCGATGCCAACGGCAAGCCGGCGCCGGTCGGCACGGTGCTGCGCAACCCGGCCTATGCGACGACGCTGCGCGCCATCGCGGCCGGGGGCGCGGATGCGTTCTACACCGGGGCGATCGCGCGCGACATCATCGATACGGCCAACAATCATCCATGGAATCCCGGCGATCTCACGCCGGCCGATCTTGCGGGATACCAAGTCGTCGTGCGCGAGCCCGTGTGCGACGGCTATCGCCGCTATCGCGTTTGCGGCTTTCCGCTGCCGTCGTCCGGCGGCCTGACCGTGCTGCAGATCCTGAAGATGCTCGAGCCCTTCGACATTGCCGCGATGGGACCGGCCACGTTCTGGAGCGTGCATTTCATGAGCGAGGCGGGGCGCCTCGCGTTTGCGGATCGCGGCGTATTCATGGCGGATCCCGCGTTCTCTCCGCCCCCTGCCGGCCTTCTGGACAGCCGTTACCTGCTTGAACGTTCCGCGCTGATCCGGCCGGACGGCAGCCTCGGCATCGCGGCGCCCGGCACGCCTCCGCAGAGCGTGGCGCCGGCGCGCAGGGTTGCCATGGGGGCGCATGCGGCGCCGGAGTTCGAATCGACGTCGCACTTCTCGATCGTCGATCGCCAGGGCAATGCCGTGGCGATGACCACATCGATCGAAGATGCCTTCGGCAGCCGCCTGATGACGCCGGGCGGCTTCTTCCTCAACAACCAGTTGACGGACTTTTCGTTCGTGGCGGACGAGAACGGCAAACCCGTGGCCAACCGCGTCGAGCCGGGCAAGCGGCCGCGCTCGTCGATGGCGCCGACCATTGCGTACGATCGCCACGGTCGCGTGGCGATCGTCGTCGGCTCGGCGGGCGGCAGCGCGATCATCAACCACGTGACCAAGACGCTGCTGGGGATCATCGACTGGGAACTCGATCCGCAGGCGGCCGTGGCGCTGCCCAATTTCGGGAGCCGCAACGGGCCCACCGAACTGGAGTCGAATACCTCAGTGGCGGCGCTGGCGCCGAAACTGCGCGCGCTAGGGGTCGCCGTGCAAACGCCGGTGATGACCAGCGGTACGCAGGCGATCGTGCGCACGCGCGGCGGCTGGATCGGCGGTGCCGATCCGCGCCGCGAAGGCCTGGTGGTGGGACAATGATTGCGATGCGCCGCTGCCTGCCCTGGTCTCGCGATGCGGTACGCCCGCTCATGCTGGGCGCCGCGCTGTGGGTCGCCAGTGGCGGTGCGTGGGGCCAGGCGTCGCCGCGCCCGCTTTCTGCCGATGCGCTCACCACGTTGCCACCGCCATCGCCGGCCCGCAGCGTCGTATTCGACGGCAGCAAGGCCGACGAATTGCGCCTGCGACAGCAGCCGACCTATGTGGAAAGCATCGTCGTCGAAGGGCGTGATCCCGACGTCCGCCGCGGCAGGCGCAAGTCGCTCGAACAGACCTTCGCCGACGCGCTGCTGGCGCCGCCGCCTGCTGCGGCGATGGGCATGCGCAGCCTGAACCCGACACCGTGCTACGCCATCCAGTCGTCGCTCAACACGATCGGCAGTTCCTTCGCGCCGCTGACGGGCTGCCCGGGATACACCAATTCGCCATGACCACCGGTACGGACACGCCGTTGCCGCATCGCGTCGTCATCGTCGGTGGTGGCGCAGGAGGATTGCCGCTGGCCACGCGTCTGGGCAATCGCTATGGGCGCAAGGGCGCGGTCCAGGTGACGCTGGTCGACCGCGATGCCACTCACGTGTGGAAGCCCTTGCTGCACGAGGTGGCAGCGGGGCGCATGGATGCCGACGCGCACGATCTCGACTACCTCGCGATTGCGCATTGGCATGGTTTCAGGTTCCGCCAGGGCGCGATGTGCGGGCTCGATCGCGCGCGCCGCGAGATCATGCTCGACGTGGTTCGCTCGCCGGAGGGCGAGGAGATCCTGCCGCAGCGCCCGCTGGCGTACGACACGCTGGTGATCTGCGTGGGCAGCGTCAGCAACGACTTCGGTGTGCCGGGTGTGGCGCAGCATGCAATCTCGCTCGACACGCTGGTCGATGCCGAGCGCTTTCATCGGCGCCTGCTGGCGGTGTGCGTGCGGGCCGATGGCCGCGCGGCTGCGGGCGTGCCGGCGCTGGTGCACATCGTGATCATCGGCGCAGGCGCCACCGGCGTGGAACTGGCCGCGGAACTGCGGCAGACGACCCGCGCGCACGCCGGCTATGGACTCGATCATCTCGATCCCGCGCGCGACATCAAGATCACGCTGCTGGAAGCCTCGCCGCGGATCCTGCCACCGCTGTCCGAGCATGTGGCCACCGCGGCCACCGAACTGCTGCGGCGACTCGACGTGGATGTGCGCACCGGCGAGCGCGTGACGGCGGTGGACAAGAACGGCGTGACCACCGCAACCGGCGACTTCTATCCGGGCGACCTCGTCGTCTGGGCGGCCGGAATCATGGCGCCGGAAAGCCTCACCCGCCTGGACGGCCTCGAGACCAATCGGGCGCACCAGCTCGTGGTGGGCCCCACGCTGCTGACCACGCGCGACGACAACATTTTTGCCTTTGGCGATTGTGCGGCGGCGCCGTGGCTCGGTCATCCGGGCGCATTGCTGCCGCCGCGCGCGCAGGTGGCGCACCAGCAGGCCACGCTGCTCGCCAAATCGATCACTGCGCGCCTCAAGGGCAAGCCGCTGCCCGAGTTCAGGTTCCATGACTTCGGCTCGCTGGTGTCGCTGGGCGAGCTGTCGGCGGTGGGCAGCCTGATGGGGCGCCTGATCGGTGGCAGCCTGCTGATCCAGGGACTGATCGCGCGCGGCATGTACGCGTCGCTCTACAAGATGCACCAGGTTTCGATCCACGGCGTCGTGCGCGTGGTCTTCGACACGATCGGCCGCATCCTGCGCGAGCGGCTCGAGCCGCGGGTGAAACTGCATTGAGTCCGTTTCTCGCCGGCATCACGTGGCTGCTGCTGTTCCAGTGCGCGGGCGAGGCGCTGGCGCGACTGACGGGCATGCCGGTGCCAGGACCGGTGCTCGGCATGATATCCCTGTTCTTTGCGCTGCTCGTGCGGCCATCGTTCGCGCTGTCGCTGGCCACCGCCGCCGATGGCCTCGCGCGCCATCTGTCGCTGCTCTTCGTGCCGGCCGGGGTGGGCGTGATGCTGCATCTTCACCGCGTTGCCGACGAGTGGATGCCGATCGCGGTGGCGCTCCTCGTCAGCACCGTGCTGGCGCTGGCGGCAACCGCATGGACGTTCCAGTACCTGGCGCGACGGATCGACCCGGCCGATGCGGAGCGGACGTCATGACAGCCGAGCCGCTGTTCGCGCTGTGGGTGTATCTCGCCGCCACGCCGCTGGCGGGCCTGACGCTGACGCTCGCGCTGTACGCGCTGGCATGGTGGTGTTACGTGCGCACGGGCATGCATCCGCTGGCCAATCCCGTGCTGCTTGCCGTGATGCTGATCATCATGGTGCTGACGCTCACCCGCACCTCGTACCAGACCTATTTCGACGGCGCGCAGTTCGTGCACTTCCTGCTGGGGCCGGCCGTGGTGGGGCTCGCGGTTCCGCTGGCACGCGAATGGCGCAGCGTGCGGCGGCTGGCTTGGCCGATCGCGGTGTCGTTGCTGGTGGGGTCGATGGTGGCGCTGGTCAGCGCGGTGGGCATCGGTTGGCTGCTCGGCGCCACGCCGGTGACACTTGCGTCGCTCGCGCCCAAGTCGGTGACCGCGCCGATCGCGATGGGCATCGCCGACAAGCTGGGCGGCCTGCCGGCACTCGCGGCGGTGTTTGCCGTCAGCACCGGCATCCTCGGTGCGGCGCTCGGCAAATACGTGCTGGATGCGTGCCGGATTTCGGACTGGCGCGCGCGCGGGTTCGCGCTCGGCCTTGCCGCGCATGGCATCGGCACGGCGCGCGCGTTCCAGGTCAATGCGGACGCCGGCGCGTTTGCGGGCCTGGCCTTTGCGCTGCACGCGATGCTGGCGGCGATCCTGTTCCCGCTGGGCTTCTGGCTGCTGCGCGCGGGTTGAGTCGCCAATGCCTGAATGGAAATCGTGGCAGCACGCGCGTTATACTTTGCGCCGCCCCCGGTACGCATGAAGACACCCGATGAACGCTGACCTCGTATCCGCCACGATCTTGCTGGTGCTGGTGCTCGATCCGTTCGGCAACCTGCCGATCGTGCTGTCGCTGCTTGCCAAGGTGCCGCCGGAGCGGCGTTCGCGCGTCATCCTGCGCGAATCGATCTTTGCCTTCGTGATCCTGCTGGCCTTCATGGCGGGCGGCCGCACGTTCATGCGCTGGCTGCAGTTGTCGGACGTGTCGCTGACCATCGCGGGCGGCATCATCCTGTTCCTGATCTCGCTGCGGATGGTGTTTCCCAGCAAGGACGGCATCTTTGGCGAGGTGCCGGGCGGCGAACCCTTCCTGGTGCCGCTGGCCGTGCCTTCCATTGCCGGTCCTTCTGCGCTTGCCACCGTGATGCTGATGACGTCGCGCGATCCGACGCAGCTCCTCACGTGGGTGTCGGCGCTGACGATCGCCATGGCCATCGGCACCGCCATCCTGCTGGCTGCGCCCACGCTGCAACGGGTGCTCGGCACGCAGGCAGTGATCGCCTTCGAACGGTTGATGGGAATGCTGCTGACCGCGTTGTCGGTTGAAATGCTGATGGGCGGTGTCAGTGCCTATATCCGGGAATTCCAGACGCAATTGCGCTGACATGGACGGGGCCGAAGTCGCAGCAGATCGTGTCGCAGTTTGGGATTGGCCCGTGCGGGTCGTGCATTGGTCGATCGTCGTGCTGGTCGTCGCCATGGTTACCACCGGGCTCATCGGCAACGAGGCGTTGGTGTGGCACATGCGCCTCGGGCAGGGGCTGCTGGCGCTGGTGATCTTCCGCATCCTGTGGGGGTTTGCCGGCAGCGCCAACGCGCGCTTCGCCACGTTCGTGCGTGGTCCGCGCGCGGTGATCGAATACGCGCGCTCGCTGGTCCGCCCACCGCATCACGCCCACGCCACGCACAATCCGCTGGGCGGCTGGATGGTGGTGGCCTTGCTGCTGG
>JANNYI010000338.1:0-13110 GCA_031410015.1 Betaproteobacteria bacterium
TTCATCGACTCGCCGGCTTTTTGCCGGCTCGCGCCCGACCACACGGTTTGCGGCGACTAAGCCCGCCCCGCGCGGCCCGCCGCTCGTCGCGGCTACGCTGAATACCAAGCGCCGCGACGCAGCCCGCCGCTCGCCGCGGCCACGCTGAAAACAAGACGCAACGATGCGAGGCTGAAGCCTCGCCTACAGGATGTGGGTCAGCACGCGGCTGAAGCCTCGCCTGCCGATGGTTCGGATATGCGAGGTCGGACCCTCGCCGACGCGGAAGATCGAATGACCCGCAATCGCTACTCGAAGACCGCGATCGACTCCACGTGCGCCGTGTGCGGAAACATGTTGACCACGCCGGCGGCGGTCAGGCGATAGCCCCGCTCGTTGACCAGCACGGCTGCATCGCGGGCGAGGGTGCCCGGTGCGCACGATACATACACGATCCGCTTCAGCGCATTGGCATCGGCGCGCGCCGGCAACGCCTTCACGAGTTCGATGGCGCCGTCGCGCGGCGGATCGATCAGCGCCCGGTCCAGCGTGCCCAGCGCGGCCACGGTTTCCGGCGTGGCGGCGAAGAGGTTGGCGGTCATGAATTGCGTGGCGTCCGCGAGCCCGTTGCGAGCCGCATTTTCGCCGGCGCGTAGCACCAGCGCTGCGGCGCCTTCGACGCCGATGGCGAACGCGCCGCGCCGCGCGATCGGCAGCGTGAAATTGCCCAGGCCGCAGAAGAAATCCGCGATGCGCTCGCCGGGGCGCGGGTCGAGCAGCATGAGCGCGCGCCGCACGAGCACCCGGTTGATGGCCGCGTTGACCTGCGTGAAGTCGCCGGGTCCAAACGGCATCTCGATGCCGAACTCCGGCAGCGTGTAGGCCAGCGTGGACTCGGCCGGATGGAACGGCAGCACCGTGGCGGGGCCGCCGGTCTGCGTCCATAGCTCGACGGCGTGCGTGTCGGCGAAGGCCTTCAGGTGCGCCTCGTCCTCCGGTGTGAGCGGCGCCAAGATGCGCAGCAGCAGCGCGTGGACCAGCGCGCCGCTGCGCTCGGCCACGATCACCTCGATCTGCGGCAGGCGGTCGCGCAGGCTCAGCGCGCCGATCACGCGCCGCAGCACCGGCAGCAAGTTGGAAATGGCGCGCGGCAACACCTCGCATTGCGTCATGTCGGCCACGAAGCTCGACTTGCGCTCGTGGAAGCCGACCAGCACCCCGCCCTTCTTCGCAACAAAGCGCACCGACAGGCGGGCACGATGGCGATAGCCCCACGCCGGCCCTTCGATGGGCGGCAGCATCCGCTCGGGCTTCACCTTGCCGATGCGCGTCAGCGCGTCCTCGAGCGCGCGCTGCTTGGCGGCGATCTGCAGCGACGGGTGCGCGTGCTGCAGCGTGCAGCCGCCGCACACGCCGAAATGCGGACACCGCGGCGTCACGCGCCCGGCGTTGGCCTCAAGGATGCGTTCGACCCGGGCGATGGCGAAGCTGCTCTTGTCGCGGATGGCGACGGCCACGACGTCTTCGCCGGGCAACGCGCCTTCGACGAACACCACCTTGCCGTCGGTGTGCGCGACGCCGCGCCCCTCCTGGTCCAGGGACTCGATGTGCAGGTGGAGCGGGGCGAGAGTGGCGGCAGTCATGCGAGGGCGCTCCGCTTGACGTGCGCGCGCGGTACGGGAAGCGGCGATTGTACCGGGGCGACGGTTGCGCGCCTTGCGCTCCGGTAAAATCCGCGGATGAAACTGCTGGCCTTCGACACGTCAACGCGCTGGCTTTCCGTGGGCTGCGGCGACGCCAACGCCTTCGTGGCGCGTACCGAGGATGTCGGCAACGGGCACTCCGAGCGACTGCTGCCGCTGGTGCACGCACTGCTGGCGGAAGCGGGCTATACGCTGGCCACGCTCGACGGCATCGCCTTCGGCGCAGGTCCCGGCGCGTTCACCGGCGTGCGCATTGCGTGCGGCGTGGCGCAGGGATTGGCGCTGGGTGCCGATCGGCCGCTGCTGCCCGTGTGCACGCTCGAAGCGATGGCGCAGATGGCGTGGCACGCGCACGCCGCGACCGCGGTGGTGGCGAGCCTGGACGCGCGGATGCGCGAAGTCTATGTGGCGGCCTACGTCCGCGAGGCCGGGCTCTGGCGTGAAGCGAAGGCACCCGAGGTATCGAAGCCCGATGCGGTCGCACCGCCCGCCGGCGCTTCCGGCTGGTTCGGGGCTGGAGACGGTTTCGCGGCCTATCCGGCGCTCGCGCCGCAGCTCAAGCTGGCGGCCATCGATGCCGCCATCCGGCCGGACGCGCGCGCCATCGCCGAGTTGGCGGCGCCGCGGTTCGCGGCGGGCGAAGGCGTCGACGCAGCCGCTGCGCGGCCGCTGTACGTGCGCCATCGCGTGGCGTTGACCACGGCCGAGCGCGCCGCCGGGGCCACGCTCTGACGATGGCCACCGTGCGCATGCCGTCGCGCAGTCCGGTGTCATGGCGGCCGCTTGCCGCGGGCGACGTGGCCTACGTCGCGGCGCTCGAGGCGCATATCCATGCGGCCCCGTGGACCGCGGGCAATTTTCGCGATGCGCTGGCGGCCGGCTACAGCACGCGCGTGGGCGAGCGCGAGGGCCGGATCGTGGCCTATGGCGTGCTGATGCTGGCCCCCGGCGAGGCGCAACTCCTCAATCTCTCGGTCGTGCACGACGCGCGGCGCGAAGGCATCGGCGCTGCCTTGCTGGCGCAGTTCGTCGACGATGCGCGGCGGCTCGGCGCCGAGCAGGTCTTCCTGGAAGTGCGGGTCAGCAACCTCCCGGCGATCGCACTCTACGAACGCGCAGGGTTTGCGCGCGTCGGCCGCCGCGAGGGCTACTACCCCGGCGCCCCCGTGAAGGAAGACGCGCTGGTGATGCGGCGGGCGGTCGGCGCCGCGGGGGCAGGCAGCGCATGACGATCACGCGCGCCGAAATTCTGGCCGAGATGGGCCTCTCGCCGCAATGGGTCCGCCGCGAGCGCAGCAGCGCGCCGGTGGCGACGCCGGCTGCGTTGCCGACCGACGCCGGCACCGCAATCACGCCGCCGCGAATCGCGCCCGCCGCCGCGCAGTCGATGCCGCTGACGCAGGTACCGGCGGCGGCGGCCGGTACTGCGCGATTGGAACGCATCGGCGCGCTGGCGTGGGCCGAGCTTGCCGCCGACGTGGACGCATGCAATGCCTGCGGCCTGTGCCGCACGCGCCAGCGTTCGGTGCCGGGCGTGGGCGATGTCGACGCCGAGTGGCTGTTCGTCGGCGAAGCGCCGGGCGCGGAGGAAGACGCCCGCGGCGAGCCGTTCGTGGGACAGGCGGGGCGCCTGCTCGACAACATGCTGGCCGCGCTGGGCATGACACGCAACCGCAACGTGTACATCGCCAACGTGCTGAAGTGCCGGCCCCCCGGCAACAGGACGCCGGAAGCGACTGAAGCCGACGCCTGCCGCCCCTATCTCGAGCGGCAGATCGCGCTGCTGCAACCGAAGATCATCGTTGCGCTGGGCAAGAGCGCGGCGTCGCTGCTGCTGGGTGGCGATGCCTCCATCGCCAGCCTGCGGGGTCGCGCCCATGCCTATCGCGGCGTACCGCTGATTGTGACCTATCATCCGGCCTACCTGCTGCGCACCCCCACCGACAAAGGCAAGGCCTGGGCCGACCTGCTGCTGGCCCGGCAGACCGTCGCATCCGGCGCCGGCAGTGGTCCGGCCGGGGCGCCTTCCGTCGCGTAAGGTCTTGCAGCAGGCGCGTACACTCCGCATATTGTGGTTGAACCGCGGCAGGACTTGCCGCACGTCGTCGGGAGGATCCCTATGTTGAAGCGAATGTTCGTCGTCGTTGCCGCCCTTGCCACCATGACCCTGGCCGGTTGCGGCTACAACGATCTGCAGCGGCAGGACGAAGGCGTCAAGGCTGCATGGTCGGAGGTCGTCAACCAATACCAGCGCCGGGCTGATCTGGTGCCCAACCTCGTCAACACCGTCAAGGGCTATGCCGCGCAGGAAGCGGATGTGCTGATTGCGGTGACCAACGCGCGTGCCAACGTGGGTGCCATCAAGGCCACGCCCGAGTTGCTCAACGATCCGGCGGCGTTCGCCAAGTTCCAGAAGGCGCAAAGCGAGATGACGGGCGCGCTGTCGCGCCTGTTGGTGGTGGCCGAGAACTACCCCAATCTCAAGTCCGACGCGCTGTTCCGCGACCTGCAGTCGCAGCTCGAAGGCACGGAAAACCGGATCACAGTCGCGCGCAAGAGGTTCATCGATTCGGTGCAGGCATTCAACAGCACCGTGCGCTCGTTCCCCACCAACCTGACGGCCATGCTGTTCAAGATGGACGTCAAGCCCAACTTCGCGGTGGAAAACGAAGCGGCCATCAGTGCACCACCCAAGGTGGACTTCGGCAAGAATCCGGCCGCGCCTGCCGCACCGGCGGTGCCCGCACCGGCGCCCAAGACGTCGGGCGTTCCGGTCGGCAAGCAGGCCGAGGCTGCCGCGGACCCTGCGGCCGAACTGATGAAGAAGGGCTATTGACCGACGCACTGCGTGCGCCGCAACGCCGGTGGCCAGGCGTTGCGCGCACCTGCGCTTCGGTATGAACACAATGGTCATTGCAGCTCCAGGCGCCGGATGGCGTCGCGGTTGGGTGCGCGTTGTCGCCGCCGTGGCACTGGCGGCGATCGCGACCGCAGCGCTCGCGTGGGAGGCGGGCTCCGACGGACTGATGCCGGTGCCGGCATTGAAGCAGCGCGTCACCGATCTCACGGCCACCCTCGGCGCAGGTGAGGTTACCGCGCTCGATGCCAAGCTGGCGGCGTGGGAGCAACAAACCGGTAATCAACTGGCTGTTCTGGTGATACCCACCACCAAGGGCGAACCGATCGAGGCCTACTCGATCCGCGTGGCGGATGCGTGGAAGATCGGCCGGAAGGGCCAGGACAACGGAGCGATGCTGGTCGTGGCCAAGGACGACCGCAAGCTGCGGATCGAAGTGGGCTACGGCTTCGAAGGCTTCCTCACCGATGCCACGTCCCGCCGCATCATCAGCGACACCATCGCGCCGCTGCTGCGCCAGAACCAGTTCGCGCAGGGCATCAATGCGGGTGTCGACCAGATCATTGACGTCGTCAACAAGGGCGAGCCGCTGGCGGCCAAGCCGGCGGCGAAGCAGCAGCGCCCGTCCGGCGGCGGCATTCCGTTCGAGATGCTCTTCATCGTGCTGTTCGTCGTGGTGCCGGTGATCGGCGGCATCCTCACCCGCATCTTCGGCAAGGCGCTGGGCTCCATGGTCGGCGCGGGCGTGGTCGGCGCGGCCGCGTGGGTCGTGGCGGGTTCGCTGCTGATCGCGGGCATCGCTTCGGTGGTCGGATTCCTCGTGATCCTGTTCATGGGCGCGGGCGGCGGTCTGGCTCGGCGCGGCGGCGGTGTGTGGTTGCCCGGAGGCGGTGGCGGTGGCTGGGGCGGTGGTGGCGGCGGTGGCGGCTTCTCCGGCGGTGGTGGCGGCTTCGGTGGCGGCGGCGCTTCGGGAGGTTGGTGAGCATGGCAACGACGACAAAGCGCCTCTGGCGCCACCTGGTGACCGACCGCGCCGACGTCAACCGCGCGTTTCCCGCCGCGGAACTGCAACGGGTCGAGGCCGCGGTGGTAGCCAGCGAAAGCCGGCACGGTGGCCAGATTTGCGTGGCGATCGAGGCGGCGCTGCCGCTTGCGCGCGTGTGGCAGGGCTTGTCACCGCGCGAGCGGGCGCTCGAAGTCTTCGGGTTGCTGCGCGTGTGGGACACCGAGCGCAACGACGGCGTGCTGGTTTATCTGCTGCTGGCGGACAACGACGTCGAGATCGTCGCCGACCGCGGCATCAATGCGAAGGTGGGCGCCGGGGCCTGGGAAACCATCTGCCGGGGCATGGAGTCGGCGTTTCGCGACGGGCGGCATGCGGAAGGCATCGAGGCCGGCATTGCCGCCATCGCCGACCTGCTGGTCGTGCACGCGCCGGGAATCCGGGCCAGCAACGAGCTTTCCGATCGCCCCGTGATCCTCTGACCCTGCAGGGGCTCAGTGCGGCGGGTGCCGCTGACCCGGCGCGTCGTCGTCGTGGTCGGCGATGAGGTGCATGGAGTCGCTCTTCGACTGGTTGTAGAGGTGGCGCCAGAGCACCATCAGCATCGCGCCCGACATGAAGACGCCGAAGAGGACGATCGAGCGGTTGACGCTGATCCCTTCCCGCACCATGTACGTGTACAGCCCCACCATCACCAGAATGCCGATGTTCTCGTTGAAATTCTGCACGGCGATCGAATGGCCGGCGCCCATCAGCACGTGGCCGCGATGCTGCAGCAACGCGTTCATCGGCACCACGAAGAATCCCGCGCAGCCGCCGATGATGATCATCAGCGCCACCGCAATCGGCAGCTTGGTGACGAAGACCATGATGATGACGATGAGCCCCATGGCCACGCCGATGGGCAGCACGTTCATCGAATTGCGCAGCGTGATGTAACGCGCGGCGATGAACGCGCCCACCGCGATACCCACGGCCACCACGCCCTGCAGGTAGGATGCCTGCGAAAGGTCGAAGCCCAGCTGTTTCGCAGCCCACGCCAGCACGATGAATTTGAGCGTGGCGCCCGCCCCCCAGAACAGCGTCGTGGTGGCCAGCGAGATCTGCCCCAGCTTGTCGCGCCACAGCAGCACGACGCAGTGCGAGAACTCGCGGATCAGGTAGACGGGATTCTTGCTGGGCGTACGGTGATCGACGCCGGT
Source organism: Betaproteobacteria bacterium (assembly GCA_031410015.1). Taxonomy (GTDB): domain Bacteria; phylum Pseudomonadota; class Gammaproteobacteria; order Burkholderiales; family Casimicrobiaceae; genus VBCG01. Next base: position 6,745 of record JANNYI010000338.1, read on the forward strand.
GTTGGGGATGAACCAGTTGAATCCAGCCGCAACGAAGTAGAAGAAGACGATCACGCAGATGGCCGCTTCGGGCGGGGTGTCGATGCCGGTGTCGATGAACGGCAGGTCGAAACCCAGCATTGCCGTCGACACGCGCTGGCTGACCAGCACGCCGCCCAGCAGCACGCCCAGGATGATCGAGCCGACCGTCGCGCCCTCGATCCAGCCGTTGGCCACCACCAGTTGCCGCGCCGGCAGGAGCTCGGTCAGGATGCCGTACTTGGCGGGCGAATACGCGGCGGCGCCGAAGCCCACGACCGCGTAGGCAAGCAGCGGATGGATGGTGGTCAGCATCATCAGGCAGCCGACGATCTTGATGCCGTTGGTGATCAGCATCACCCGGCCCTTGGGCATCGAGTCGGCAAAGGCGCCCACCAGCGGCGCCAGCACCACGTACGACACGACGAAGCATTGCTGCAGCGCCGGCGTCATCCAGTCGGGCTCGTGCAACTCGTACAGGAGCTTGATGGCGGCGATGAGAAGCGCGTTGTCCGCGAGCGACGAGAAAAACTGCGCCGCCATGATGGTGTAGAAACCGCGCTTCATAGCCTCGAAATGTCGTCCCGTGCCACGGCGCGAAGGGTGGGGGCTTTGGCGGGCGAACCGGACTGGGGCTCCGGCGCGGCGCGGTACCGTATCGTTATAATGGTTGACGTCGCGTAGCCCGCGCTTTATACCATGTTTGCCATTTGGCCCTGGTTCCGCCGGCTGCCGCGGCCAGGAACATCCGCGGCGTCTTGCCGCACTCGCGCCAACATTTTCCCAACCATTGCCCACGTCACGCCGGATGGCCCGACCGCTCTTCGCGCAAATCAACCTGGCGGCACTTCGCAGCAATGTGCGCCGCGTCCGCGAGCTGGCACCGGGCGCGCAGGTGCTGGCAGTGGTCAAGGCCAATGCGTATGGCCACGGTCTCGACCGCGTGCTGCCGGCGCTGGACGACACCGACGGGCTGGCCCTGGTGGAACTCGACACCGCCCTGAAGCTGCGCGAGGGCCATTACTCGCGCCGGATCCTGATGCTCGAAGGCTTCTTTGCCGAGACCGAGCTGCCTGAGCTGGCGCAAAAGCGGCTGGCCACTGTCGTCCACAACGGCGAGCAGGTGCGGATGCTGGAAACCGCCATCCTGGCCCGGCCGCTGGAGGTCTTCATCAAGGTCAACACCGGGATGAACCGGCTGGGATTCCGGCCCGAGGAGGTTGCGAGCGTGTGCAAGCGGCTGGCCTCGGCGCCGTCCGTTGCGGCTTTGCGCCTGATGATGCACTTCGCGCGCTCGGACGAGGACGACGGCCTGGCAGACGCGCTGAAGGAGTTCGACGCCGCGTGCAAGGGTCTGCCCTATCCGCGGTCGCTGGCCAACTCGGCCGGCGTCGTGCGCTTCTCCCAGGTGGGCGGTGATTTCGTGCGCCCGGGCATCATGCTGTACGGTGCGTCGCCGTTTCCGTACGACACCGCGGAAATGCTGGGCTTGCAGCCGGTGATGACGCTGCGCTCGGCGCTCATCGCCGTGCAGGAGCTGAAGGCCAACGAAAGCGTGGGCTATGGCGCCACCTACACGGCGTCGCACCCGCATCGCATCGGCATCATCGCCTGCGGCTATGCCGACGGCTATCCGCGGCATGCCCCCAACGGCACCCCGGTGCTGGTGGGCGGGCGCAAGGTGCGCCTCGCCGGCCGGCCGTCGATGGACATGCTCACGGTCGATCTGTCCGACGCGCCGGAAGCCGGTGTCGGCACTCCGGTGGTGTTGTGGGGCGAGGGGTTGCCGGTGGACGATGTGGCCAGCGCCGCGTCCACGGTGGGTTACGAGTTGCTGTGCGCCGTGGCTCCGCGCGTACCGCATGTGACGAGCGAGGTCGGCGGCATCGACCTCGAGCTGTAGGGTTCCAATGCCAATCCGGGAGAAGCAATCGTGTACACCGTCGTGACCGGCGCCGCCGGTTTCATCGGCTCCAACCTCGTCCGCGCGCTCAACGCGCGCGGCGAAACGCGCATCCTTGCCGTCGACAACCTGACGCACGCCGACAAGTTCCGCAACCTGGCCGATACGGACATTGCGGATTACCTCGACCAGGACGAATTCATCGAGCGGCTGGGCGCGGGCGACTTCGACGACGAACTGACGGCGGTGCTGCACCAGGGCGCGTGCTCGGACACGATGGAAACCGACGGCCGCTACATGATGCGCAACAACTACCGCTACTCGGTGACGCTGCTCGACCATTGCCAGAACAACGACGTGCCGTTCCTGTATGCGTCCAGCGCCTCCGTCTACGGCGGCAGCAGCACCTTCGTCGAGGCGCGGCAGCACGAGGCGCCGCTCAACGTCTACGGTTATTCCAAATTCCTGTTCGACCAGTACGTGCGCGGCGTGCTGTCCGAACGCACGGCGCCGATCGCGGGCTTCCGCTACTTCAACGTCTACGGACCGGGCGAGGCGCACAAGGGCCGGATGGCGTCGGTGGCGTATCACTTCTTTCACCAGTATCGCGGCGAGGGGAGCGTGCGCCTGTTCGCCGGCTCCGGCGGCTACGACGCGGGCGAGCAGCGACGCGACTTCGTGTTTGTCGATGACGTGGTCAAGGTCAATCTCGACTTTCTCGACCATCCGCAGCGCTCCGGCATCTTCAATCTCGGTTCCGGCCGTGCGCAGAGCTACAACGAGATGGCGGTGGCCACCATCAACGCGTGCGCGGCAGCGGAAGGCGCGCCGGCACGCACGCTCGACGAGCTCGTGGCGGCGGGCACGATCACCTACGTGCCGTTTCCGCCGGCGCTGGTGGGCAAGTACCAGAGCTTCACGCAGGCCGACCTCTCCGCGTTGCGAGCGGCCGGTTATGTGGCCCCGATGGCAAGCGTCGAAGAGGGCGTTGCCCGCTACGTCGAAAGGCTGATGGCGGGCTCGGCGTAGCGCGCCTTAAGGTGGTGGCACGTCGGCCCTGCACCGCCGCCTGATGGCGGCGCCGGGCACGGCGATTCCCTTCATCACCTCAAGGAGTTCGCCATGCACAAGCTCACAGGCGCGTTCGCGCTGGCGCTTGCACTGCTGTTTGCCGTCGCGGCACCTGCTGCCGCCACCGTCAACATCAACACCGCCACCAAGGAAGAGCTGATCGCATTGAACGGCATCGGGCCGGCCAAGGCGCAGGCCATCCTCGATTATCGCAAGGCCAACGGGCCGTTCAAGTCGGTCGACGATCTGCGCAACGTCAAGGGCATCGGCGCCAAGCGGCTCGAAAAGCTGCGGCCCGAGATTGCGGTGTCGGCCACGCCGGCCAGGGTGGCCTCAGCGGCCGCCGCAAAGTCCGACGCGCGCGGGGCGGGGCCCTCCGCCAAGGGGGACGTCAAGAACGCCGCCGACGCCAAGCCCAAGCCCTGACGCGGCGCACGACGCGCGGCAACCTTCGGCAGGCGGTGGCGCCCGCGGCGTGTTGCCGCGCCGTCCCGTCTTGCCGGAGGCGTGGTCAACCCGTACCATCCGAGGCGCGTTGGAGGCATATGCTGCGCAACCTTGCGCGATACGCACTCCGCGTCCACGATAATCAGGGAGATCACTCAATGAAACGATTGTTGCTTGCGTTCATCTGGCTCGTGCTGTCGAGCTTCGCGATCGCGGCGGTCAACATCAACACCGCCACGAAGGAAGAACTCGACGCGCTGCCCGGCATCGGCCCGGTGAAGGCGCAAGCCATCATCGACTACCGCACCGCCAACGGCCGGTTCAAGTCGCTTGAAGACCTCAAGAAGGTCAGTGGCATCGGTGACGCCACGTTCGACAAGATCAAGGGCGACATCGCGCTGACTGGCGCCAACACGCCGGTCAAGGCGGCGCCCGCTGCGGCGGCGCCCGCTGCGGCGGCCCCGGCTGCAGCAACCAAGGCCGCTGCACCTGCGGCTGCTCCGGCTCCGGCCACGCCGGCCCCGGCGGCGCCAGCCAAGGCTGCGGCGCCCGCTGCTGCTGCGGCACCTGCACCGGCGCCTGCGCCTGCCAAGGCTGCGGCACCGGCCGCCGCACCCGCACCTGCGCCTGCCGCAGCCCCGCCGGCGGCGCCCGCCAAGGCCGCTGCCCCGGCACCTGCACCAGCTGCAGCCCCGCCCGCAGCCCCCACGGCCGAAGCCGGCAAGGCCGCGGCACCCGCTGCAGCCGCCGCGCCGATGAAGGCCGACGACAAGAAGGCGGCCAAGGAAGAAAAGCCGTCCAAGGAAGCCGCCGCCAAGGACAAGGCGGACAAGGCCGCCAAGGACAAGGCCGACAAGGACGCCAAGGCCAAGGCCGAAGCCCCGAAGAAGTAACGTCCGCGCAAGCCGCTTGAACCGGCCCCCGCGTCACGGTGCATCGCGCACCGCTGCCGCGGGGGCCGTTGTTTGCAGGGTGCCGCGCAGGTGCATCGAGGGCACGGCTACAATCCGACGATGAATTCAGCGCCTGTCGCCAAGTCCCTCGCCTATCCCACGCTTGAAGATGCGATCGGCAACACGCCGCTGGCGCGGCTGCAGCGCCTGCCCGGCGCGACGTCCAACGTGATCCTCGGCAAGCTCGAAGGCAACAATCCCGCCGGGTCCGTCAAGGATCGGCCGGCCATGGCCATGATCGTTGGCGCCGAGGCGCGCGGGGAGATCAAGCCGGGCGACACGCTGATCGAGGCCACTTCCGGCAACACCGGCATCGCGCTCGCAATGGCGGCGGCGATCAAGGGCTACCGGATGGTGCTGATCATGCCGGACAACCTGTCGGTGGAGCGCCGCCAGACGATGACGGCGTTCGGCGCCGAGCTGATCCTGGTCACCAAAGCGCTGGGCATGGAAGGCGCGCGCGACCTGGCGGAGCGCATGCAGGCCGAAGGCCGTGGCCGGATCCTCGACCAGTTTGCCAACCCCGACAATCCGCTGTCGCATTACCGCAGCACGGGGCCTGAAATATGGCGCGATACCGGCGGGCGCATCACCCATTTCGTATCGGCGATGGGCACCACGGGCACGATCATGGGCGTGTCCAAGTTCCTGAAGGAGCAGAATCCCGCAATCACGATCGTGGGCGCGCAACCCGCCGAGGGCGCATCCATCCCCGGCATCCGCAAATGGCCGGAGGCCTATCTGCCGAAGATCTACGACGGCAGTCGGGTGGACCGCATCGAGCCGGTCACGCAACTCGAGGCCGAGGAGACCACGCGTCGCCTGGCGCGCGAGGAGGGCATCTTTTGCGGCATTTCGGCCGGCGGCGCATGCGCGGTGGCGCTGCGCCTCTCGCAGGAGGTGCGCGACGCCACGATCGTGTTCATCGTCTGCGACCGCGGCGACCGCTATCTCACCACCGGCGTGTTTCCGTAATGGCGCCGATCCTCGTCTTCGACATCGATACGGTGCCCGACATTGCCGGCATCCGGCGCATCAACGATGTTCCCGAGTCGCTCTCCGACGCCGACGTCATGGCGTGGTTCGCGCAGAAGCGGCGCGCCGCCTCGGGTACGGACTTCGCGCCGCACTACCTGCAGAAGGTGGTTTCCATCGGCTGCGCGCTGCGCACGCCACAGGATTTCAGGATCTGGTCGATCGGCGAGCTGGACGATCCCGAGCCTGAACTGATCCGGCGCTTCTTCGACGGCATCGACCGGTTCACGCCGCAACTCGTGTCGTGGAACGGCGGCGGCTTCGACCTGCCGGTGTTGACGCACCGCGCGCTGATCCACGGCATCGTCGCGGAAAAGTTCTGGGACTGGGGCGACCAGGATCGCGACTTCAAGTTCAACAGCTATCTCGGCCGCTACCACACGCGGCACCTCGACCTGATGGACGTGCTGGCGATGTACCAGCCGCGCGCCAGCGCGGGTCTCGATGCGATGGCGCGGTTGTGCGGCTTTCCGGGCAAGCTCGGCATGGATGGCAGTGAAGTGGCCGCGGCGGTGGCGCGCGGTGATCTCGCGGACGTGCGCAACTACTGCGAGTGCGATGTCCTCAACACCTACCTCGTCTACCAGCGGTTCCGGCTGATGCGGGGCGAGCTGTCCGCCGGCGAGTACTCGACGGAGATTGCGCTGGTGCGCGAGCGCATCGGCGCGGCCACGGCGCCGCACTGGCAGGCGTTCATCGCCGCGTGGACGGTGGCCTGATCCCCCGCACTGACGTGGCCCCGTAGGCGAGGCTTCAGCCTCGCGTGCGGGCAAGACCGACACGAGAGCACCCGTGCGCGCGAGGCTGAAGTAACCGTCTTCGCTGTCAAGCTGCCGCGATGAATTGTTTTTGGTCGCGCACCATGGCATTGAGGATGGTGATGATCTTGCGCATGCATGCCACCAGCGCCACCTTCTTCTTTTTGCCGGCAGCCACCAA
>JANNYI010000339.1:0-8716 GCA_031410015.1 Betaproteobacteria bacterium
CCATGCGCGGGCGGCGGCACATCGCCGGCGGCCGCGCTGAGTTGCGCCACCTCGTTTACATGGTGACGCTGGTAGCGGTACAGCACAACCCCGTACTGAAGGCCTTCTACCAACGCTTGGTGGCTGCCGGCAAAAAGAAGACGGTGGCGCTGGGGGCATGCATGCGCAAGATCATCACCATCCTCAATGCCATGGTGCGCGACCAAAAACAATTCATCGCGGCAGCTTGACAGCGAAGACGGTTACTTCAGCCTCGCATGCGCGCGAGGCTGAAGCCTCGCCTACGGCTGCATCATCGGAACCGGACCGGTTTTCATTCCTTGAAGGTTACCTGCACCGGCCGGCCGTTGACCCGCAGCTCGCCCGTGGCGATGTCGACTTCGAACAGGGGCTTGTCACCGTTGAAGAGGCCCCAGCGGCCCGTCTCCGGGTCGAACTTGGTGGCCACCGTGGCCGACTCTTCGTAGGCGATCTTGTTGCCGGCGCGCATGGCGAAGCAGGCAAAGCGGCACTGCGCCCAGACCATCATGCCGAAGTTGACGTCGGCTTCCGCGTCCTTCAAGCCCACCGGGGCGATGAAAACGCCGTAGTCGACAGTGGCCTTGGGCCCGGTGTTGAAGGCGCGTCCGAGGATGATGCCGAGCCCGATGCGGTCACCGTCCATCGATCCCGGCGAAGGGCTGGGTCCGGACGTGAACGCATCGATTTCCAGGCCGAAGAAGCCCCCGCGGCCCGTCGCGTCCTGCACTTCATGCACGGCACCCCAGGTCGTTCCGCGGCCTGTCTTCAAAGCCTGGCTGTAGGAGGCTACGTTGGCGCCGAAATCGGATGGATTGTTGAGGATGGTGAGATTGGCCCACTCGAAGGATTTCGATGTCGGCTGGGTCGTGACGTGGGTGTACAGCGCCGGCGTGACATTGGGCAGCCCGCCGGCAGGCGCCGTGCGGGTGACGGTAACGCTTGCCGCCAGCGGATAGAGGTCGGTGGGGCGTGGCGTGACGCCCGCGAAGAACCCCGATTGCGCGGCGGCGGCACCGGCCAGAAGCAGGGCGAACCAAGGAACGAGTACCCGTTTCATTGTGCACCTTGAGGAAATTGGGCGCCGCCAGCGGACCGCATGCGCGTCAGAGCGCAAGGTAACGCGAACCCATGTGCCGACTCAAGTGCACGGAAGGTTTCTGCCGCGAAAATCCTTGCTATGCTGCACATTGAGTCACCCCAATGCGCGACGATTGGCAGATGGCGGCTTGCCCGTCATGCGCCCGCGAATCGCGAACGATTTGACCCGACAGGAGACAAGAGCAATGAGCGACGAAAAAGGACTGCTGAACAAGATCGGCTCGGCCTTTGAGGCAGCCAAGGACAAGGCGCAGGAAATGGGCGCGTCGATCGCCAAGGAAGCCAAGGTCGTGGCGGCCGATACGAAGCGCACGGTCGAGAAGGCCACGACCACCGTGGTGAAGTCGGCGTCCTCGGCCAAGGCCACCGTGGAGCGCAAGGCCAAGTCGGCCCAGGCCGATGCCAAGAAGGCGCTGGGCAAGGCGTCCCGGGCGGTCAGCAAGAAGGCGCGTGCCGCCAAGGCCGACGTGAAGAAGGCGGTAGGCAAGGTCAAGCGCGCCGTCGACAAGGAGAAAGTCGCGGCCAAGCGCGCGCTCGGCACCGCCACGAAAAAGGCCAAGGCCGCGACCAAGGCAGTGAAAGCCGATGCGAAGAAGGCGGTCGGCACGGTCAAGCGCGTGGTCAACAAGGAAAAGGCGGCCGTGAAGCGCAAGCTCGCGCCGGCGAAGAAGAAGGCGCCGGCCAAAGGCAAGGCGAAAAAGGCCGTCGCGAAGAAGAAGCCTGCCGCGAAGAAGCCCGTCGCCAGGAAGCCGGCAGCGAAAAAGCCCGCGGCGAAGAAGACTGCCGCGAAGAAGGCCGCCGCGAAGAAGCCCGCCGCGAAGAAACCCGCGCCGAGGAAGAAGACGGCAGGGAAGTAGGCGTCCGCCGGGAGGCCTCCTTGAAATGCGCGGCCGTCTCATGAGCAGTGGTCGCATCGCGCAGCCCGCACGAGGCCCGTATTAGCCGGGCCTCGTGCGTCTTCGGTGCCGGGTGCTGCCGCTTCTCGCTTGCATGCTGCTCGGCGTGGTCCCCAACGCGGCTGCGGGTGCCGCACAGGTAGCGGCATCCGACGCGGTAGAGACACAGCAGGCGCTCGCGCGCCTCACCGTGCCATTTCTTGCAAGGTCAGAACTCGACGACCCGCGCGTGGCGTTTCGCGCGCATACGCCGGCAGGCACGCTGTTCGTGACCCGCAACAGTGAACTGGTCTACAGCCTGCATGGCGGCGGCGCCAATACGCGGGCACGTGGCGCAGCAGCGCGCGGCACGCAGGGCCGCGGCTGGGTGCTGACGGAAGAGCTGGTCGACGCGCGCGTGCGGCCATCCGGTGCGGTGGCCAGCGCCACGCGGGTGAGCCGCTTCATCGGCAACGACGCCGCGCGTTGGCAGCGCGAGGTGCCCGCGTTCGACACGGTGTCGCTCGGCGAACCCTGGCCGGGCATCCGGGTCGAGCTCGCGGCACGCGGTTCCGACATCGAGAAACTGTTCCACGTGGCGCCCGGCGCCGATGTGCGCCGCATCGCGGTCAGGTTGCGCGGCGCGCATCGCATCGAACTCGCTGCGGCAGGCACGCTGGTCGCGCACACCGGCCGTGGTCCGGTGACCTTCACGGCGCCCGTTGCGTGGCAGGACATCGACGGCGCGCGGCGGCCGGTACGCGTTGCCTACACGCTCGCCGGACAGCGCTACGGATTCGCGCTCGGCGAGCACGATCGCGCGCACCCGGTGGTCATCGATCCGGTGCTGCAGGCAACCTATCTGGGCGGCAGCAGCGGCGACATCGGCTACGCGATCGCCGTGGACGCGAGCGGTGCCGTCTACGTGGCGGGCGATACCGGCTCCGTCAACTTCCCGGGGACCGCGGGTGGCGCACGCGCGGCGGCGAGCGGCGGCGGCGATGCGTTCGTGGCCAGGCTGAACCGCGATCTCACGTCACTCACCCAGGCCACGTACATCGGCGGCAGCGCATCGGACGTCGCATGGGGTCTCGCGTTCGATGCGAGCGGTGCGGTGTTGATCGCGGGCAGCACCAACTCCGTGAACTTTCCGGGCACTGCCGGCGGCGCGCAGCCGACGGCCGGCGGCGGTGGCGACGGCTTCGTCGCGCGACTCGACGGCGACCTCAGGCAATTGCTGCAGGCAACCTATCTGGGCGGCAGCGCATTCGACCAGGCGTGGGCGCTGCTGGTGAGCGCCAACGGCGACGTATTCGTGGCCGGGACCTCCGCGTCCGTGAATTTTCCCGCGACCACCGGCGGCGCGCAGGCTGCGCGGGCCGGAGCGGCGGACGCTTTCGTGGCCCGGCTGAATCGCGAACTGACGACGCTGACGCAGGCGACCTATCTCGGCGGCAGCAACAACGATGTCGCGTACGCCATTGCCGAGGGCACACTCGGCGCCATCTTCGTCGCGGGTGACACCGGCTCGCTGAACTTCCCGGGCACCACCGGTGCCGCACAAGTCTCAGCCGGCGGCGGCGGGGATGCGTTCGTCGCGAAACTCGACCGCAACCTGAGGACGTTGACGCGCGCGACCTATCTGGGTGGCACGGCCGTCGACCTTGCATACGCGCTGGCCATCGATGGCGGCGGCGCAGTGGTCGTTGGCGGCCTCACGGCGTCGCCCAATTTTCCGGTGACCGCCAACGCCGCGCAGCCGGTGTGGGGGGGCGGCAGCGACGCCTTCGTCGCCAGGTTCGATGCAGACCTGACACGACGACTGGGCGCCACGTTTCTCGGCGGCCCGGGCGACGACGTTGCCAACGCGCTCGCGCTCGCCGGCGACGGCACGGTCTACGTCGCAGGCAACACGCTCTCCGCCGCCTTTCCGGGGACCGCGGGCGGCGCGCAGGCGATCCCCGGCGGCAACGGCGACGGATTCGTGGCGCGTCTGGACGGCAGTCTTGGCGCACTGCTGCAGGCCACCTATTTCGGCGGCAGCGGACTCGACCATGCGTTCGCCATGGCGTTCAACGGCCGGGGCCGGCTCTACGTGACCGGCGGCACGGCGTCGTTCAACCTGCCGGCCACGGCGGGCGGCGCCCAGGCGATCGCAGGTGGCGGCGGCGATGCGTTCGTGGCCGCGCTGACGGTGAGCCTGCTTGCGGTCGATCCGCCGGCCATCGAGTATCGACACGCGGAGTGGGATCACTATTTCGTGACGGCCGACCCTGGCGAGATCGCCAAACTCGACAGCGGCGTGTTCGCCGGCTGGGCGCGGACGGGGGAATCGTTCGCGGTGCTGCCGCTCGACACGGCCGACGCGGCCAACGTGTGCCGGTTCTTCAGCGTCAGCTTTGCGCCGAAGAGCTCGCACTTCTACACGCCTTCCGCCGCGGAATGCGCGAAGGTGAAACAGAATCCGGACTGGCAATTCGAGGCGGAGGTCTTCGCGTTCTGGCTGCCGGACGGCGACGGCAACTGTGGTTTCCGCAGGCTGCCGCTCTACCGGCTGTACAACGATGGTCAGGGCGGCGCGCCCAATCACCGGTACACGACCCGCCTCGCCACGCGGACAGCGATGATCGCGCAGGGCTGGATTCCGGAGGGCCTGGGGCCGCTCGGGGTCGTTGCATGCGTTCCGGCCTAGCGCTTCAGCGGGTCATGCGGGCCTTGAGACCTTCCGGCTGCATGTTGTCGTAGATCTCGAAGGGCTGGTGGATCCACGGATTGTCGGGCAGGTACTCGACGAAGAAGTCGGGCTTGAAGACCGAACATGCCTTCCACCACAGCACCGCCGTTTTGAGCTCCGTCATGTGCGGAAAGCGGTTGGGCAATTCGCGGTACACCGCTTCGAGCGTGTGGCCCGAGTCGACCATGTCGTCGACCAGCAGCACACGGTCGCCCAGGCGCGGCTTGGTCATCGTCATGTGCTCGGCGATCACGAGTTCGCCGCGAATGGTGCCGCCTTCCGACGAGTAGGAGTGCGTGGACAGGATGGCAAGCGGCTGCTCGTAGATCCGCGACAGCACATCGCCCACCCGCATGCCGCCGCGGGCGATGCAGATGATCTGGTTGAACTTGAAATCCGCCTCGTGCACGATCAGCGCCAGCCGCTCGACCAGTGCGTTGTACTCGTCCCAGGTGACTTTGAGGCTCATTGTTGTTTTCCCCTGCCGCGCATGATGTTGTTCAGCTGAACGGATGATGGACCAGGATGGTTTCGTCGCGATCCGGCCCGGTGGACACCATGGCGATGGGCACGCCGGTGAGGACCTCGATGCGTCGCAGGTAGGCGCGCGCATTGGCGGGCAGCGCATCGAAGGATTGCACGCCCACCGTGGACTCTTGCCAGCCGGGCAGCGTCTCGTAGACGGGGACGCAACCCGCGACGGCTTCGGCGCCCGTGGGGATGCGCGACAGCGGCTGGCCGTCCTTGACGTACGACGTGCCCAGCTTGATTTCCGTCATGCCATCGAGCACGTCGAGCTTGGTGATGCACAGGCCGTCGACGCCGTTCAACTCGACGGAGCGCTTGAGCGCGGCGAGATCGAGCCAGCCGCAGCGGCGCGGCCGCCCGGTGACCGAGCCGAATTCCTTGCCGCGCTTCGCAAGTCCCGCGCCGATATCGTCGACCAGCTCGGTGGGGAAGGGCCCCGTGCCCACGCGCGTGGTATAGGCCTTCACGATGCCAAGCACGTAGTCGAGCATCTGCGGGCCGATGCCGCTGCCGGGCGCGGCGGCGCCGGCGATGCAGTTCGAACTGGTCACGTAGGGGTACGTGCCGTGATCGATGTCGAGCAGCGCGCCCTGGGCGCCCTCGAACAGCAGCGAATCGCCTCGGTCGCGCGCATCGTGGAGCAGGGCGGCGACGTCGGCCACCATCGGGGCCAGCGCGGCCGCCAGTTCGAGCGTGGCGTCGCGGGTGGCGGCGAAGGGCACCGGATCGCGCTTGTAGTAGTGCACGAGCGTGAAGTTGTGCAGGTCGAGCAGCGCCTCGAGTTTCGCTGCAAAGCGCGCGGGATCGAGCAGGTCCTGCACCCGCAGCGCGCGGCGCGCGATCTTGTCTTCGTACGCCGGGCCGATGCCGCGGCCGGTGGTGCCGATCCTGGTCTCGCCCATCGCGGCCTCGCGCGCCTGGTCGAGCGCGACGTGGATGGGCAGCACCAGCGGGCAGGCGGGCGAGATCTTGAGGCGCGAGCGGATCTCCACCCCGGCGCTTTCCAGTTCGCCGATCTCCTGCAGCAATGCCGAGGGCGACAACACGACACCGTTGCCGATGAAGATGCCCACACCGGGGTGCAGCGCGCCCGACGGAATCAGCCGCAGCACGGTTTTCTTGCCGCCGATCCACAGCGTGTGGCCCGCATTGTGGCCACCCTGGAAGCGCACGACGCCGGCCGCGCTTTCGGCGAGCCAGTCAACGATCTTGCCTTTGCCCTCATCGCCCCATTGGGTGCCGATGACGACGACGTTCTTGCCCATAGCGTTCAGTGCTCCACCAGATGCCATTCGTTGCCGCGTTGCTCGAGACGCCGGCCGTGTGCTGCGGATTCGCCGGGCAGCGCGATCACGACGGCCTCGCCGCGTTCGCGCAATTGGGTGACGGCGCGCGCGAGCGCCGGATCGTCAGCGGCCGGCGCGGTGATGATGCCCGCCGCGGCGCCGTGCGGCGCCAGCTCGGCCAACCGCCGCAGGTCCAGCGAAAATCCGGTGGCCGGGCGGCCGCGGCCGAATGCGCGTCCCACGCCGTCGTAGCGCCCGCCGCGTCCGCAGTCCACCACCACGCCGCTCCCGCGCTCGGCGAAGACCGAGAAGGTGGCGCCATTGTAATAGTGATAGCCGCGCAGGTCCGCGAGGTCGACGTGAATCTCGTCGACCGCTGCGGCGGCGGCCAGCGCCGCCAGGGCATCGAGCGCCGCGGTGACATCGGGCAGGGGCGGCAACGCGGCGCGCGCCGCCGCCAATGTGGACGCAGCGGGACCGTAGAGCGTGGCCAGCGCGCGCAGCGCAGCGCGCGGCGTGTCGGGCAACGTGGCGGTCAGTTCGTGCACGGAGGGCGCATCCTTGTCGCGCAACGCGGCAAAGAGCTCGGCGTCGTCGCCTTCGCCGCTGCCGGAGAGGCCCGCGGCATGGGCAAGCGCGCGATAGACGCCGACGTGGCCGAGGTCGAGATGCAGGGTGCCGATGCCGGCCTTGTCCAGCACCGACAGCAGGAGGCCCATGACCTCGATGTCGGCGGCGATGCCGGCGTGGCCATAGAGTTCGGCCCCCAGTTGCAGCGCTTCGCGCGTGTCTCCCGGTCCGGTGACGGCGGTGCGCACGACGCTGCCGGCATAGCAGAGCCGCGTGATGCCAGCCTCGTTGAGGACGTGCGCGTCGATACGCGCCACCTGCGGCGTGGTGTCGGCGCGCAGGCCCAGCATCCGGCCCGACAGCGGATCGATGGTCTTGAAGGTGAGGAGGTCGAGATCGCGGCCGGTTCCCGTGAGCAGCGACTCCAGGTATTCGACGAGCGGCGGCTGCACCAGCCGGTAGCCGCGCGCCCGGACATGGTCGAGCAGTGCCCGGCGCAGCACCTCGAGGCGGGCAGCCTCGGCCGGGAGCACATCTTCGATCGCTTCAGGCAGCAGCCACTTACGCATAGTAGAAGGCAATCGCCACGCCGCCGATCACGACCGACGCGAGGCCGATGAAGCGAAGTTGGCCATCGGACAGTTCGACCAGACGGCGGAAGGTATCACGCCACACCCGCGGCGCCAGCAGCGGGAGGATGCCCTCGAGGATCAGCAGCATGGCAAAGGCAATCCACAACGCGTCCACGAGACCGGTCGGCGAACTGCGTCTTACTTCGCAGGCGCTGCCGTGCCACGACCCGCCGACCCCGACTGCTTGAAGTAGCGGAAGAACTCGGAGCTGGGGTCGAGGACCATCATGTCATTGCGGCCGCGGAACGTGGACTTGTAGGCCTCGAGGCTGCGGTAGAACGAATAGAACTCGGGATTCTGGCCGTAGGCGGACGCGTAGACCGCCGATGCCTTGGCATCGCCTTCACCCTTGATCTTCTGCGCCTGGCGATAGGCGTCGGCGAGGATGACCTGGCGCTGCCGGTCGGCATCCGCACGGATGCGCTCGGACTCGGCACCGCCCAGCGAGCGCAGCTCGTTGGCCACGCGACGCCGCTCGGACTCCATCCGTGCATACACCGGACCGGTGACGTCGCCGGGCAGCGCGAGACGCCGCAGGCGCACGTCGACGACCTCGACGCCGATGTTCTTCGCATCCTGCGCGGCCTTGAGGCGGGTCTCGTTCATGATCCGCTCGCGGCCGGTGGAGATGGCATCGTGCATCGTCATCTTGTTGAATTCCTCGGCAAGATTCGAACGCACGGTCTGCGACAGCCGGCGGCGCGCAGCCTCCTCGTCGCCCTGCACGGCGATGTAGTACTGCTTGACGTCGTTGATGCGCCACAGCACGATGAAGTCCACTTCGAGCGGCGTCTTTTCCGACGTGACGACGCGATCGACGTCGGGGTTTTCAAGTGTGAGGTTGCGCTTTTCGTAGAACCGCACGTTCTGCAGCAGCGGCACCTTGAAATAGAGGCCCGGATCGGACTTGGTCTCGACAATTTCGCCCAGCTGGAACTTGATCGCGTACTTGGTCTGGTCGACGGTGTAGAT
>JANNYI010000340.1:0-3934 GCA_031410015.1 Betaproteobacteria bacterium
GGAATGGATCGAGTACCACGTCAAGAAGTGCGACGTCATCCTGCCGCTGGTGGCCATCGCCACGCCTGCCACATACGTGAAGGAACCGCTGCGCGTCTTCGAGCTCGACTTCGAGGCCAACCTTCCCATCGTGCGTTGGTGTGTGCGCTACGGCAAGCGCATCGTGTTCCCGTCCACGTCCGAGGTCTACGGCATGTCGCGCGATGCCGAGTTCGATCCCGAAGCCTCCGAGCTGGTGCTGGGTCCCATCAACAAGCCGCGCTGGATCTATTCGTGCGCCAAGCAACTGATGGATCGCGTGATCCACGCCTATGGCATGCAGGAGGGCCTCGACTACACGCTGTTCCGGCCCTTCAACTGGATCGGCTCGGGGCTTGATTCGATCAACACGGCCAAGGAAGGCAGCTCGCGGGTGATCACGCAGTTCCTCGGTCACATCGTGCGCGGCGAACCGATCAAGCTGGTCGACGGCGGCACGCAGAAACGCGCCTTCACCTACATCGACGACGGCATCGCCGCGCTGGTCAAGATCATCGACAACGCCGGCGGCATCGCGTCGGGCAAGATCTACAACATCGGCAATCCGGCCAACAACTGGTCGGTGCGTGAGCTGGCGGAGAAGATGCTGGCCATGGCGAAGACGTATCCGGAATACGCGGACAACGCCGCCCGCGTCAAGCTGATCGATACCACGGCCGAGTCCTACTACGGTCGCGGCTACCAGGACGTGCAGAACCGGGTGCCCAAGATCACCAATACCTGTGCCGACCTCGACTGGAAGCCGATGGTGGGGATGGAGGATGCGCTGCGGCACATCCTCGACGCGTATCGCGCGCAGGTGGCGGAAGCGCGCGGACTCGTCGATTGACGCACCCGTGAGGCTGGCGCTCAAGATCGACGTCGACACGCTGCGTGGCACGCGCGAGGGTGTTCCCCGGCTGGTCGAGCTGCTCCGCAAGCACGGCATCACCGCCACGTTCCTGTTTTCGCTCGGCCCCGACCACACCGGCCGGGCAATCAAGCGCGTGTTCAGGCCCGGCTTTGTCGGCAAGGTACGGCGCACGTCCGTCGTCAAGCATTACGGCATGAAGACGCTGTTGTACGGCACGCTGCTGCCCGGCCCGGACATCGGACGGCGCGCGGCCGACGTGATGCAGGGTGTGCGCGACGCAGGGCACGAGACGGGCGTGCACTGCTGGGACCACATTCGCTGGCAGGACGGCCTGGCCACCGCCGACGCGCAGTGGACACTGGACGAGATGCGCCGCGCCTGCGACCGCTTCACCGACATCATGCGCGAGCCGCCGCATACGCACGGCGCGGCCGGATGGCAGATGAACGTGCACGCAATGCGCTTCACGCAGCGTCTCGGTTTCGATTACTGCTCCGACGGCCGCGGCACGCACCCCTATCTGCCCGTGTGGAATGCCGAACTGGTTCGCTGTCCACAAATTCCCACCACGCTGCCGACACTGGACGAAATGGTCGGCATCGATGGCGTCACCGAAGACAATGTGGCGGCCCACCTGCTCGAGCGCACGCGGGATGCGAATCTGGGTGACCAGGTATTCACGCTGCACGCCGAACTGGAAGGCATGCGCCTCGCCCCGGCGTTCGAGCAACTGCTGGTCGGCTGGAAGGCCCAGGGCTGGACGCTCGGTCCCACCCGCATGCTGTACGAGGCCGTTGAGCCGATGGCATTGCCGCGGTGTGAAACAGGCCCGGGCACCATCGCCGGCCGCACGGGAACGCTGCTGGTGCAGGGCCCCGAGTTCCTCGGTGAGGTTGTCCTCGCCTGATCCACTTTTGTCGCGTCGCCAGGGAGTCGCCATGCTCGGCAGGAAAGTACCCAACTTCGAGGCACCCGCCACCGGCAGCACGTTCAAGCTCGCCGATCACAAGGGCACCACGGTCGTCCTCTACTTCTACCCGAAGGACAATACGCCCGGCTGCACGACCGAAGGCGCGCAGTTTCGTGACGCGTACTCCAGGTTCCTCAAGGCCAACGCGATTGTCGTCGGCATTTCGCGCGACACGTTGAAGTCGCACGACAGTTTCAAGGCCAAGCTCGACTTCCCCTTCGACCTGATTGCCGACACCGACGAAAAGCTCTGCGCCATGTTCGATGTCATCAAGATGAAAAATATGTACGGCAAGCAGGTGCGGGGGATCGAGCGCAGCACGTTCGTGATCGACGGCACCGGCAAACTCGTGCAGGAATGGCGCGGCGTGAAGGTGCCAGGCCACGTCGACGAGGTGCTGGCGTACGTCAAGGCGCTGTAACACGCCGGTCCTTTGGCGGTTGGCGCTGTCCGCTTTCCACCACAAGCTGCGGCACCGTCCGTCCGGTCAAACCACTAGGGCTTGTGTCCGCGGGCATTCGCGGGCACGATAGGCGGGAGTCGAACGCTTCAAGTCCCGCCATCTGGAGGCCCATGGTCGAACGCAAGCTGCGCCCCGCTCCTTCCACGCTGCAACTCCTGCCCTCCCGCAAGCCGGCCAAGTCCGGGCCTGCGACCGCGACGAAACTCTTCGTCCTCGACACCAATGTCCTGATGCACGATCCCACGAGCCTCTTCCGGTTCGAGGAGCACGACATCTACCTGCCCATCCTCACGCTCGAGGAACTGGACAACAACAAGAAAGGCATGACCGAAGTGGCCCGCAACGCGCGCCAGGTCAGCCGTTTCCTCGACGATCTCGTCACCGCGCACGGCGAAACCAGCGAAGGCATCGCCAAGGGCATCCCGCTCGCTGAAAAATCCAACGGCGCGGCCACGGGCCGGCTGTTCCTGCAGACGGAGAACATCGCCACGGCGCTGCCTGCGTCGCTGGCCGGCGGCAAGGCCGACAACCAGATCATCGCGGTCGTGATGCACCTGGCGCACACCCACCCCAAGCGCAGCGTGATCCTGGTGTCCAAGGACATCAACATGCGCATCAAGGCGCGTGCGCTGGGCATGGCGGCCGAGGATTACTTCAACGACAAGGTGCTGGAGGATACCGAGCTCCTCTATTCCGGCACCCGCGAGCTGCCCGCCGACTTCTGGGACAAGCACGGTAAAGGCATGGAGTCGTGGCAGCAGGGTGGCCATACGTACTACCGGTTGAGCGGTCCGCTGATTCCGTCGCTGCTGCAGAACGAATTCCTGTTTCGCGAGAAGAAGGACGAGGCGCCGTTCTATTCGATCGTGAAGGAAATCACGGGCAAGACGGCGCTGTTGTCGACATTGAAGGACTACAGCCACGCCAAGAACAGCGTGTGGGGCATCACCGCGCGCAATCGCGAGCAGAATTTCGCGCTCAACCTGCTGATGAATCCCGAAGTGGACTTCATCACGCTGCTGGGCCAGGCAGGCACGGGCAAGACGCTGCTGACGCTGGCGGCCGGGTTGATGCTGACGCTCGAATTCAAGGTGTACACCGAGATCATCATGACGCGCGTTACGGTGCCGGTAGGCGAGGACATCGGCTTCCTGCCGGGCACGGAGGAGGAGAAGATGAATCCGTGGATGGGCGCGCTGGAGGATAACCTCGACGTGCTCAACAAGACCGACGACGAGGCCGGCGAATGGGGCCGCGCTGCCACGCGCGATCTCATCCGCTCGCGCATCAAGGTCAAGAGCCTCAACTTCATGCGCGGACGCACGTTCATCAACAAGTTCCTGATCATCGACGAGGCGCAGAACCTCACGCCCAAGCAGATGAAGACGCTGATCACGCGGGCCGGCCCTGGCACCAAGGTCGTGTGCCTCGGCAACATCGCGCAGATCGACACGCCATACCTTACCGAAGGCAGCTCCGGCCTCACCTACGTGGTCGACCGCTTCAAGGGGTGGTCGCACTCGGGCCACGTGACGCTGCAGCGCGGCGAGCGTTCGCGGCTGGCCGATCACGCGGCGGAAGTGCTCTAGCGCGCGTCCCTCCCGCCACC
>JANNYI010000341.1:0-4995 GCA_031410015.1 Betaproteobacteria bacterium
GCCGCCTTTCCGATGATCAACTTCGTCGCGAAGGGTGCGGATCTCGTTGTCCCGGCCATCATGATCACCGGCGACAACATCAAGATCGTCGCGCTCAATACCATCGCCAAGCCGGAGGATTTCGCGGGCAAGCGGGTGGGCCTGATCCACGGTTCCGTCGCGCACTACGGGTTCGATCGCTACCTGCAGCACTTCAAGGTGTCCAAGGACGCAGTCAAGATCGAGAACGTGCCGGCGGCCGAGCAGATCGCATTGTTCGCCAAGGGCGATCTCGACGCCTTCGTGTGGGTCGAGCCGGTGGTCTCGCGCGGCATCGACATCATGAAGGGCAAGGCGCGGCTGATGGTGCCCAACCTCGATGTGGTGATGACCAACCGCGACTACCTGCAGGTGCAGCGCGCCTGGGCCGCGAAGAATCCGGCGGTCGTCGAGAACATCCTGCGGGCGCTGATCGAGGCCAACGAGTTGATCAAGGCCGACATCAATGCAGGCGCCGCCCACGCCGCCAAGCGCCTCAATCTGCCGGCCGATACGGTGCCCGACCTGCTGCGCAAAGGCGGCAGCCGCTGGGACATCTATCTCGATGCTGTCGTGCTCGACGACCTCAAGTCCATCACCGACTGGATGCGCGAGAACAAGCGCCTCGCAGCCGAACCGGGCGACCTGCGCCGCATCATGGCGCCGCAGTACTTGCGCGCCGTGGCGCCGGCCAGCGTGCGGGGTTTCTAGCGTGACGGCAACGCGCAGCGTTCGCGAGAGTCGTGATGGCTGAATCGATTCGCATCGATGGGGTCGCCAAGCGGTTCGAGGCCCGGCATGCGGAGGGTGCCGACTACGACGCGCTGCGCGGATTCGATCTCGCGATCGGCGAAGGCGAGTTCTTCTGCCTGCTTGGGCCCACCGGCTGCGGCAAGTCGACGGTGATGCACCTCGTCGCCGGGTTCGAACTTCCCACGGCCGGGCGCGTGACCGTCGGTGGCCGGCCCGTGGCGGGACCGGGCGTTGACCGTGGCATGGTGTTCCAGTCCGATCTCGCGCTCTTCCCGTGGCTGACCGTGGAGCAGAACGTGGCGTTCGGGCTCGAGGTCGCGCACCGCTCGCCGGCCGACGCGCGGGTCGTCGTCGAGCGCAATCTGGAATTGGTGGGGCTGGCGGCGCATCGCGGCAAGTTTCCGCGCGAGTTGTCCGGCGGGATGAAGCAGCGCGTGCAGATCGCGCGTGCGCTGGCAACCGATCCGGCCATCCTGCTGATGGACGAGCCCTTCGGCGCGCTGGATGCGCAGACGCGCCGGCGCATGCAGGAGGAGCTGGGACGCATCTGGGCGGTGAGTCGCAAGACCGTGTTGTTCATCACCCACGACATCGGCGAGGCGATCTGGCTGGCCGACCGGGTCGGCGTCATGACGCACGGCCCGGGCGCGCGATTGAAGGAGGTCATCGACGTCGACCTGCCCCGGCCGCGCATGCACATGACGCCCGGGTTCGTCAGCCTCTACAACGCACTGGAGGACTCGATTCGCGCCGAGTCCGATGCCATGCACCATGGCTGACGGGCTTCCGCAGTCGGGCACCGCCGCGCCGCCTTCAGCCATGGCAGCGGCGCCGGCGCGCGCCCGGCGCGACTTCAGCCGCTCGCCATGGCTCACCGTGATCGTGCTCGCGGTATCGGTCGGACTGTGGGAGATGGCCTCGTGGACCACGATTCCGATCCTGCTGCCACCGCCCGGGGACGTTGCGCGCGCGGCGTGGAAGAGTGCCAGCGACGGGTCGTTGTTTCGCCACGTCGGGGTCAGCTACTTCCGCATCCTGACCGGGTGGGCGATCGGCTGTGCGATCGCGGTGCCGTTCGGCATCCTGGCCGGACGCCTGAAGTGGGTGCGGGCCGTGCTCGATCCCTACATCGAGTTCTTTCGCTTCATCCCGCCGATCGCCTTCATCACGCTGTTCATGATCTGGTTTGGCTTGGGCGAGCTGTCGAAAATATCGCTCATCGTGTACACGGCGTTCTTCACGACTTTTCTCGCCACGCTGGCGGGGGCGCTGGGCGTGGAGCAGGAGCGTATCCGCGCTGCGCAGTGTCTGGGGGCATCACCCGCGCAGGTGTTCTTCCGCGTGATCGTGCCCGGCACCGTGCCGCACATCGTCACCGGCGTGCGCCTTTCGCTCGGACTCTCCTTCATGACGGTGATCGCGGCGGAGTTCATTGCGGCCCAGACCGGCGTGGGCTACCTCATCTTCAGTGCGCGACTGTTCGCGCAAACGGAGTATGTGTTCCTGGGCATCCTGCTGCTGGGCCTGATGGGATTTGCCGCGAACTGGGTGCTGAAGAAGGTCCTGTCCCGGATCGCCTATCGCTATGACGTGAAGCTTTGAACCGACGACCACGATGACGCCAAAAAACCTGCTGGTGCTGATGTCCGACGAGCACAATCCGAAATTCCTGGGCGCGGCCGGACACCCGTTCATCCAGACGCCCAACCTCGATGCACTGGCCGCGCGCGGCACGCGCTTCACCTCCGCGTACACCTCCTGCCCCATCTGCGTGCCGGCGCGGGCGGCCTTTGCGCTCGGCCGCTACAACCACGACATCGGCTTCTGGGACAACGCCGACGGCTACGACGGCGTGACTCCCAGCTGGCATCACCTGCTGCGCGATGCGGGGCACCGCGTGGTGTCGATCGGCAAGCTGCACTTTCGCGGGCGCCCGGGCGACGACCACGGCTTCTCCGAGGAAATCCTGCCGATGCACATCATCGACGGCATCGGCGACGTCAAGGGGCTGGTCCGCGACAACATCCCGAAGCGCAAGGGCGGCGACAAGATGGCCAGGCTTGCGGGGCCGGGCGAGTCGACCTACACGCATTACGACCGGGAGATCGCGGCGCGCGCGCAGGTCTGGCTGCATGAGGACGCGCAGCGTTGGCGCGACCGGCCATGGGTGCTGTTCGTGTCGTTCGTCGCGCCGCACTTCCCGCTGACCGCACCGCCGGAATGGTTCTACCGCTACTGGCAGCAGGACCTGCCTAGCCCCAAGCGCTACGCGCAGGACGAACGCCCGCACCATCCCTACCTCGACGATTATGCGAACACGGTCGACTACGACACGCACTTCAAGACGACTGCCGACGTCAAGCGAGCGATTGCCGGCTATTCGGGGCTGGTGAGCGCCCTCGACGAAAACATCGGTCATGTGCTGCAGGCGCTGCAGGCGTCGGGACTCGCTGCGGATACGCGGGTGCTGTACACGAGCGATCACGGCGACAACCTCGGCGCCCGTGGGCTGTGGGGCAAATCCACGCTCTACGAGGAAAGCGCCGGCGTGCCGCTGATCATGGCCGGACCGGACATCGCGGCGGCGCGTGTCGTTGCCACGCCGGTCACCCACATCGACTTCGCGCCGACCATCCTCGAGGCCGTCGGCGCTGACGGCGGCGAGCCTGCGCGGAAGTGGCCGGGCGCATCGCTGTTCGACGTTGCGGACGGCGCGCATCCCGAGCGTCCCGTCATTTCGGAGTATCACGCGATCGGCTCGGTGGCCGGCGCGTTCATGCTGCGTTTCGGGCATTGGAAGTATTGCCATTACGTGGTCTACCCCCCGCAGCTCTTCGATCTTGCCGCTGACCCGGAGGAGCTGCGCGATCTCGCCGGCGATCCGCGTTTCGCGCCGGTCGTTGCCGAAGGCGAACGGCGGCTGCGTGCCGTGCTGGACCCCGAGGCGGTGGATGCGCGCGCCAAGGCGCGCCAGGCGGTGTTGCTGGCGCAAGTGGGTGGTCGCGAAGCGGCGCTGGCGCGCGGCGATCTCGGCTTCACGCCGGCGCCCGGGACGGCACCCGAGATCAACTGAGCGGCGCGTCGATGCGCCGGGCCTGCGGAGCGATCAGGCGATGGCGGGCGCCGGATGCGCCACGGTCCAGCGTTGCGCGAAGGCGCTCCATGCCAGCACCATGAAGACCACCATCAATGGCGCGAGATGCAGCGTGGCGCGATTCACGGTCGTCTGATCGGTGATGAATGCGCTGGCGTTGGTGAAGGCGAACACGAAGAACAGGAACGTGAGTCCGGCCCCGACCATCATCGTCAGTGGCGCCAGCGCGGGCTGCAGCAGCGCGCGCCACGCGAGCGCCGCGGCCGCGACCACACCGAACCACAGGAGGTGCCAGTTGCCGAGCAGGAAGTAGCTCTGGACGAGATCGCCCCATGCCGGGTCGAAATCGAGCTTCAACTGGTAGTTGAAGATGCTGAGGCGGAACTGCGCCAGCGCGATCATTGCAATGAAGGCGGCGGCAAATCCCGCCACCGCGATGCGCAGACCGAGCCTGGGAAGCCATGCCACCAGCAACGCGGGAACCAGTGTGAGCGCCCAGAAGTAGCCGGGATTCTT
The DNA here is from genome assembly GCA_031410015.1 of Betaproteobacteria bacterium. Classification (GTDB taxonomy): domain Bacteria; phylum Pseudomonadota; class Gammaproteobacteria; order Burkholderiales; family Casimicrobiaceae; genus VBCG01. The sequence goes on from JANNYI010000341.1 coordinate 4,382, forward strand.
GATCTGCGTGCAGGCGGCCAGCAGGAGCAGCACCAGCGCGGCCTCGCGCCAGTCGCGCTGCTGGTTCCAGCGCAGGAACGCGAGCGCGGCGGCGGTGTACCACGCCGCCAGCGGCAGGTCGGCGTAGCCGGCGAGCGCCACGTGCACGTTGGCGAGCGGCAGCGATGCGACAAGCACGGTGCCGGCAAGCGCGGCCAGCGCGGCGACGCCGAGCGAACGCAATCCGCCATACACCGTCAACGCCAGTGCGACCGCGATCTGCCACCAGGCACCGTTCATCAGCGTGTCGTCCCAGCGGCCCAGCACCAGGCAGCTCCACACCTGCAGCAGCGGCATGGTCGGCGGATACTCCGGCGACGCATCGAACCACGCGGTGCCGTTGGCGGCCAGCCACTCGTTGATGCGCGCAAAGGGCACGATGGTGCCGAGTTCGTACCAGACGCGCGCCTTGGTGGCCCACTGCATCCACGCATCCCACGGGTAGAGCGGTCGGGTGAACACCTCGACGCCGAGCAGCGCAAAGCGCACGGCAATCCAGGCGAGCAGCAGCCACCAGACGATGCGCAGCGATGGAGCAATCTCCGGCATGGCGAACGCGCCGCGCAAGGCGGCCC
>JANNYI010000342.1:0-9805 GCA_031410015.1 Betaproteobacteria bacterium
CAGTACACCGGCGAGACGATGATCACCGCATGCGCGGCCGTCCAGCGCTCGTAGATGTCGGCCATCCAGTCGTTGGTCTGGTTCAGCGCATGATTGGGATAACAGCTGCAGGGCCAGTGGCACAGCGGCATCGCGGTCGACACGCAACCCTTGCAGGGATGGATCTTCAGTGCGTACTCGGACGTGAGCAGCGACAGGTCGAGCACGTCGACCTCGATGTCTTCCAGCTCCAGCACTTCGCGGGCGAGGCCGACCAGGCGGAAGGTCTTGGATATCTCGCCGGGGCACGTACCATCGTTGCGCGCCGACCCGCAGATCAGCAGGACGCGCGACCGCGTCGTCGGATCGGCCCAGCGAACCTGCGCATCGGCGATGCGCTGCTTGGTGGCCACCCATTCGGATGACAACTGGTACTCCGGATCGGCGTAGCCCGGGCCCGCCCGCTGCGTGATCGGCGCCTTCCGGCCCTCGGCATAAGCGTGCCAGGCAATCTCTTCCAGTCGCGCGATCGACGGGTCTTCGGTTCGGAATGCCGGATCGATGAACGAGGCGCGAAACCGGTCGTTGAATTGGGCGCGCTCAAGTGGGGCCGGCGCCTGGCCTTTGCGAATCTGAATCACTTCTGTCTCCCGTGTCCGAACCGATGTCAGCGTCGGCCATGATGAACGGGAGGACAGCGATCGTATGTGCGGTGACGAACGTATCCTGTTGTAGGACAACCGCCTAATTCTTGTGCGGCCGGCCGAAGACCTGCGCCAGCGCCAGCAGGACCGACGTGACCAGCACCATGATCGTGGAAATGGCGGCGATCGTGGGGTCGATCTGGTCGCGCAACGCGTTGAACATGGTGCGCGTGAGCGTGGAATTGGCGCCGCCGGACACGAACAGCGCCATGATCACCTCGTCGAAGGAGGTGAGAAACGACAGCAGCGCGCCGGTGATCACCGCAAAGCGGATCTGCGGCAATGTCACCAGGAAAAAAGCCCGGGGCCGCGACGCGCCGAGGCTGCGCGCGACCATCTCCTGGTTCATGTCGTAGCTCTTGAGCGCGGCGGTGACCACCATGATCACCAGCGGGATGGCCAGCATGCTGTGCGCCAGCACGATGCCGGTCAGCGAATTGACCAGCCCGACCTTGGCATAGACATAGAACACCGCAATGGCGATCAGCACCACCGGCACGATGATCGGCGTCATGAGCACCATCGACATCAACCGCATGGCGCGAAACCGCGACGTGAAGAGGCCATACGCCGCCATCGTGCCCAGCGGGGTTGCCACCAGCGTGGTCAACAGGGCCGCCTTGAACGAAGTGGCCGTGGCCTGCATCCATGACGACGAGTTGAAGTAGTTCGCATACCAGCGCAGCGACCATTCGCGCGGCGGAAATTCGAGATACTGCGATGCCGAGAACGACATCGGCACCACGATCACGGTAGGAACCACCAGGAACAGCATCACCATGCCCGCCAGCGCATACAGCCACAGCCGGCCGCGATGCGTGACCTGCGTCTCCGAAGCCGGAGCGTCGAGCCAGCTCATTTGCCGTGGCCTCCGCCGACCACCTGGTCCACCCCCGCAAAGCGCGACGCCGCGTAGAGGAACAGCAGCGTGAGCACCAGCAGCACCACGCCCAGCGAACTGGCCGCGCCCCAGTTGAAGAAGAGCTCGATGTCGTTGGCGATCTGGTTCGAGACCATGATGACCTTGCCGCCGCCCAGAACGGCCGGTGTGACATAGAACCCGAGGCAGAGGATGAACACGATCAGCGAACCGGCCAGGAGCCCCGGCATCGACAGCGGAAAGAACACCATCCAGAAGGCGCGGACCGGACTCGCGCCCAGGTTCGCCGCCGCCTTGAGATAGTCGCGGTCGATCGCGCGCATTGCGCCCAGCACGGGCAACACCAGGAACGGCAACATGATGTGCACCATGCCGATCAGCGTGCCGGTGAGGGTGTGCACCAGCGCCAGCGGCTCGTCCCAGAGACCGAGCTCGATGCCCCAGTTGTTGATGAGGCCCTTGCGCTGGAGCAGCGCCAGCCACGCATAGGTGCGCACCAGCAGCGACGTCCAGAACGGCAGCAGCTCGGCGATCAGGCACAGGTTGGCCACGCGCTGCGGCAGTTGCGACAGCACGTAGGCCAGCGGATAGCCCAGCACGATGCATATGCCGGTGGTGAGCAGGCTCACGTGGAACGTGGTGAGGAATATCCGGTAGTACGACGGCTGCTCGATCATCCGGCGGTAGTGCTCGAGGCTGAAGCTGCCGTTGTCGGCGAGGAAGGACAGCCAGAACAGCCACGCCACCGGCGCGACCATCGTGACGGCCACCAGCACGAACGCAGGCGCCGAGAGGCCCAGCAACGCAAGCCTCTCGCGCAGCGCATCGCCACGCAGCGCCTCCGCGTGGGCACCCGCACCCACCGCGATCGGCGCGACTTCAGCCACCATCGTCGGCCACGAGCACGGTGTCCTCGACGCGCAGGCAGAACTGCACGGGGTCGCCCGCGCTCGGCAGCCGTGCCATCGACCCCGCGCCGGCGATGCCGCGCGCGCTGATGCGGCTGCCGTCCCCCAGCACGGCCTGCACGAGGAAGGTGTCGCCCTGATAGATCACCTCGGTGACCCGCGCCTCCAGCAGGTTCTCCTCCCCGTCGGCCTCCGCGCCCCGCCGGTTGCCGTCGACGATGCGCAGGCGCTCCGGACGCACCATCAGCAATGCCGGGCCGCTCGGCGCCGTGGCCGCGCCGACGCGCAGCAACTGGCCGCCGCAACGAACCGCGTCCCCCTCCCGCGTGACCTTGACGAACGACGATTCGCCGATGAACTCCGCGACGAAGCGATTGACCGGATGCTCGTAGATCGCGCGCGGCGTGTCGAGCTGCTGCACGCGCCCGCCGGCGATCACCGCGATACGATCGGACATCGTCAGCGCCTCGCGCTGGTCGTGCGTGACATAGATCGTCGTGGTGCCGAGCTTGACGTGCAGCTGGCGCAGCTCGATCTGCATCAGCTCGCGCAATTGCTTGTCGAGCGCGGACAGCGGCTCGTCCATCAGCACGATGGACGGCTCGAACACGATCGCGCGCGCCAGCGCCACGCGTTGCCGCTGGCCGCCGGAGAGCTGCTCGACACGGCGGGTGCCGTAGCCGCCCAGTTTCACCATCTCCAGCGCGCTCGTCACGCGCCGCGCAATGTCGGCGGCGCCGATGCCGCGAAGCTTCAACGGAAACGCGATGTTGGCCGCCACGTCCATGTGCGGGAACAGCGCATAGTTCTGGAACACCATGCCCAGGTCGCGCTTGTGCGGCGCCAGGCGGATCACTTCGGTGTCGCCGAACTTCAAGCTGCCGTGATCCGGCCGGATGAACCCGGCCAGCACCATCAGCAGCGTGGTCTTGCCCGAGCCGGACGGCCCGAGCAGCGTCAGGAACTCGCCGCTTTTGACGTCGAGGCTGACGTTATCCAGCGCGCGCACATCGCCGTAACTCTTGCCGAGTTCGCGGATCGTGATCGGAACGGCCGCGCGGCGCGTCATGCCCCTGCCCTCATCGCAAGTCTCCAGGGCGCCGCGCGGTGAGCGGCGGTATCGATTATTCGGTCAGCATGTTCTGGTACAGCGCCGCCGCCTTTTCCTCGTTCTTGATGTACCAGTCGAGGCTGATCGGCAGCTGCTTGGCGGCGTTTTCCGGCGACGACGGCAGGCGCTTGGCGTAGGCCGCGTCGATCGTGCCGAGATCATAGGCCTTCTTGTTGGTGGGGCCGTAGGTGATGTACTTGGTGAACTCGGCCTGGTATTGCGGCTTGCTGGCCTCGGCCAGGAACTTCATCGCCGCGTCCTTGTTGGGCGCGCCCTTCGGAATGGCGAAGCAATCGTAGTCGAGCAGGCCCTGGTTGAAGGTGTAGGCCACCTTGCCGCCATCCTTCGCCACCACGTCGAAGCGGCCGTTCCAGCCGGTGATCAAGTCGACCTCGCCGTCTTTCATGAGCTGCGCGTGTTGCGCGCCGGAAGCCCACCACACGGCGATGTGGGGCTTCAATTCCTTGATCTTCTTGATTGCGCGCTCGATGCCGCCCGGCGCCGACAGCACTTCGTAGACCTTGTCCGGCGGCACGCCATCGGCCATCAGCGCGGGTTCGAGCGCGCCGGCCACGCCCTTGCGATACGAACGCTTGCCGGGGAATTTCTTCACGTCCCAGAAGTCGGCCCAGTTCTGCGGCCCCTTGTCGCCATAGGTCTTGGTATTCCACGCCAGCACGGTCGAGAACACGTCGCCGCCGACGCAATACTCGCCCGCCGTGCCGGGAATGAAGTTCGAGGCGTCGATCACCTTGTAGTCGAGCTTCTCGAGCAGGCCCTCGGCGCCGGCGCGCGCCGCGCTGCCCGAGCCGCTGGCCACGACATCCCACGTATTGGCGCCGGCCTTCATCTTGAGGCGCAGGTCGCCGATGCCCGTGTAAGTCTCTTCCTTCACCTTGATGCCCAGCGCCTTTGCCACTGGCTGGAACACCGCCTTGCTCTGGCCCTCCTGATAGGAACCGCCGAACGAGGTGACGGTGATCTCCTGCGCCAGCGCACCCGGCACGGACAGTGTGCCGGCCACGCACAGCAGTGCGGCGCAGAGTGTTGAAGCGGAATGGCGGGGCGTGCGCATGGTCAATCCTCCTGGAGGCGGCCGCCCGCGATGGGCGCATGGCCGATGATGCGAACAGTGTGGGGAGTACGTGGTCGTCGTGAAAGGGCCATTCTGAACCAGATCGTCATACCGCTTTGAAGTCTTTTCGAGGGTTCCGCGGGTTCATAGCCGCGCCGCCACGCTCTTGATCTTGCAGTAGCTGCGCAATGCTTCGAGCCCCTTCTCGCGGCCGAAGCCCGACCGGCGGTTGCCCCCGAACGGGACCTCGATGCCACCGGCGAAATATTCGTTGATGTAGACCTGCCCGGCGTCGATCTCGCGGGCCAGGCGGTGCGCGCTTGCGAAATCGCGCGTGAACACGCCGGCGACCAGCCCGTAGGCCGTGCCGTTGGCAAGGGCGATGGCTTCCTCGATGTCGTCGAAGACCTGCACGCACAGCACCGGTCCGAAGATTTCTTCCTGCACCGCCTCGTCGTGCAACGGCACGTCGTCGAGAATGGTCGGTGCATAAAACCAGCCCTTGTCCGTCACCGGGTCGGTGCGGCGCGCGCCGCCAGCCGCGACGCGCACGCCCCGCAGGTGCGCGCGCTCGACATAGCCCTCGATCCGCGCAAGCTGGGCCGCCGAATTGACCGGACCGAGATCGGGATTGCGCAAGCCATGGCCGAGCGTCATCGCGTCGACCCGCACGCCCAGGCGTTCCACGAACGCGTCGTGGATGGACCGCGCGATCACGAGGCGCGAGCCGGCCGAGCAGATCTGCCCGGCGTTCTCGAAGATCGCGCCGAACACGCCCTCGATCGCGCGTGCCGGATCGCAATCGGCCAGCACCACCACCGGCGACTTGCCGCCCAGCTCGAGCACCACGCGGGTGACGTGGTCCGCCGCGCTCTTCATCACGCCGATGCCGGTGGCCACGGAGCCGGTGAACGTGATGTGATCCACACCCGGATGCGCGACCAGCGGCGCACCCACGCTGGCGCCGGTGCCGGTGACCACGTTGCAGGCGCCGGCGGGCAATCCCGCCTGCGCGAGCAGGTCGGCCAGCAGCAGCGCCGTCAACGGTGTCTGTTCGGCCGGCTTCACAACCACCGCGCAGCCGGCGGCCAGCGCCGGCGCGAGTCCGCGCGCGGTGGTGGCCAGCGGGTAATTCCACGGCACGATCTGCGCGGCCACGCCCACCGGCTCGTTGATCGTGTACGCGAGGTAGTCCTCGCCCAGCGGAAACGTATCCCCCTGGTGCTTGTCGCACGCCCCTGCGTAGTATTCGAAGGTGCGCGCGGCGCTCGCCACGTCGCCCTGCGCCTCGACGAGCCGCTTGCCCGAGTCGAGCGCCTCCACCACTGCCAGCCGGTCGGCATTCGCCCGGATCAGCGCTGCCGCGCGCATCAGGATGCGTCCGCGCTCCGCCGGCAGCGTCCGCCGCCACGGGCCGGCAAGAGCGGCGCGCGCGGCAACCACCGCCGCGTCCACGTCCTCGCCCTTGCCCGCCGCAAACTCCGCAAATGCGGCGCCGGTGCCGGGGTCGAAGGTGGCCATGCGGCCGTTGGAGAACGATGGCACCCAGCGCCCGCCGATCCAGTGACGGTCGGGCAGGTCCGGCAGCGTGCCGGTCTTCTGCGCCTGCGCCACCAGCGCCTGCAGATCGGCTGCCGGCTTCAAGCGAATTCGCTCTGCTGATGCGTCGCGCGCGCCAGCCAGATGGGGTCGATGTCGACACCCCATCCCGGTTCGCTGGGAATCGTCACCATGCCGTCGACCACGGTGTAGGGCGACCTGGCGAACAATCCCTGCTGCCACGGGTAATAGTCGGGGCCCTCGATCGACAGCTCGAGGTACTTGCCGGCGTTGGGAATCGCGCCCAACAGGTGCATCGTGAAGAGCGTGACCATCGACAGGTTGGCGCTGTGGGGCGTGCACGGCAGACCCGCGGCATGGGCCATGGCGGCAACACGCAGCGTGCGCGTGATGCCGCCGAGATAGCAGATGTCCGGCTGGATCACGTCGACCGCGCGCATGTCGATCATCCGCCGCCACGTGGGAATGACGCAGTCCTGCTCGCCGCCCGTGACGTCGATGGCGAGCGCATCGCGCACCTCCTTCGTCTGCTCCATCTCCCAGTACGTGCACGGCTCTTCGTAGTGGCTGACGCCGTGCTGCTCGAGCAGCCGGCCCACCTCGATCGCGCGCTGCGGCGAAAACGCGCTGTTGGCATCGACCAGCAGCGCGGCATCGTTGCCCAGCGCGCGGCGCATCGCCGGCACGATGGCCTCGGTGCGGCCCGGCCACTCGTCGACGTCGTGGCCGTACTCGGCACCGATGCGGAACTTGAACGCGTCGAAGCCGTGGGCATCGCGCAGGCGCACCATCCGCGAGGCTTCCTGCTAAGGTGTGATGTCGCGCTTCATCGACGACGCATACGCGCGCAGCCGGCGCGGCGTGCCGCCCAGGAGTTCGCACACGCTCCTGCCCTCGCGCTTGCCGCGCATGTCCCACAGCGCGGTATCGATCCCGCCCATCGCGCGAAACAGGTAGGGGCCGGGAAACTTGTGCTCGCGCTCGGGGATGCGGTCCATCAGCGCCCCGATGTCCGCGACGCCCTTGCCGAGCGACCACGGCGCCACCTGCCGGTGCAGCACCTGCGCCGTGATGTCGGCGTTGTAGGGCGCAACCTGCCCCCAGCCCTGCGCGCCATCGTCCGCGGTCACCCGGACAAAGCACAGGAACTCGGTGCTGAACGTTTCGATGCGCTTGATCTTCATGCTGTCCGCGAATGGGGTTGGACACCGAGGCCGACGCTGCATCATCGGACCCAAGTGGACTCATGGGAAAGGTCCATTCTGAATATTTCGTGATACCGTTTCCCGCTTCGCGACAACGGCAGGCAGGCATCGATGGTCAAGCGCGCAGGCGGAGCCTTGCTGCTGTCGGTCGGCATCGACCATGCGTCGCCGCGCCCCGTCAGCACGCAGCTCTATGTGATCCTGCGCGACCTCATCCTGTCCGGCGGCTTCGCGGCGGGCGACCGCCTGCCGGCCAGCCGCACGCTGGCGCGCGACCTCACGCTGTCGCGCACCACGGTCATCGAGGCTTTCGACCGGTTGACCGCCGAGGGCCTGATCGAGTCGCGCGTCGGCGCGGGAACCTATGTCAGCAAGGTCCTCGATGCGGAACGCCCGCGCGCCGCCGACCCGAAGGTGCCCGCGGCAGGCGGCAAGGCGCCGCGGCTGTCCCGCGCGATGGCGCAATCGGTGGGACGCTTCGGTGACCGCTCGCGCCTGCCCGCAACGGCGCGTGCCTTCACGACTGCGTTGCCGGCCTTCGACGCGTTTCCGATGGCGCAATGGGCGCGCCTTTCCGCCAAGCACTGGCGCAGTGCGCGCGACGACGTGATGGGCTACGGCGATCCCTTCGGCCACCCGCCGCTGCGCCGCGCCATCGCTGCGCACCTGCGCGCCAATCGCGGCATCAACTGCGACGCCGAGCAAGTCTTCATCGTGGGTGGCGCGCAGCAGGCGTTCTACCTGATCGGCACGATGCTGCTCAATCCGGGCGATCGCGTCTGGTTCGAGAACCCCGGCGCCATCGGCGCGCGCAACAGCCTGATTGCAACCGGCGCCGAGCTGGTGCCGATCCCGGTCGACAGCCAGGGTCTGCGGGTCGACGAGGGCCTGCGGCTCAGTCCGCAGTTTCGCCTGGCCTTCGTCACGCCTTCGCACCAGCAGCCGCTGGGCGTGGTCATGAGTCTCGAGCGGCGCTTCGCGCTGCTGCATGCCGCGGAGCAGGCAGGCGCCTGGATCGTGGAGGACGATTACGACGGCGAGTTTTCGTTCAGCGGCAATCCGCTGCCCACGTTGAAGAGCGTGGATGCCACCGGGCTCGTCATCTACGTCGGCACGTTCAGCAAGTCGCTGTTTCCGTCGCTGCGCCTCGGCTACCTGCTGGCGCCGCCCGCGCTGGTGCCCACGCTGCACACGATCATGAGCAAGCTGCTGCACGGCGTGCCGACGTGCGTGCAGGCCACGGTGGCCGAATTCATCGACGAGGGTCATTTCGCCTCGCACATCCGGCGGATGCGCAGGATCTACGCCGAGCGCCACGATGCGCTGTGTGACGCGGCCGGCAGTGCCTTGAGCGGATTGCTGGACGTCGTGCGCAGTCAAAGCGGGTTGCACACCATCGGACACCTGCGGTCCGGACTGTCCGAGCTGGCCGTGTCGAAGGCGGCGGAACAACGCAACATCACTGCCTATCCCCTCGCCCGCTTTTCGCTCGCGCCGGTGCCGCTGCGCGGGCTGGTGCTGGGCTTCGGCGGCATCCGCCCGCCCGCGATCGAAGCGGGCGTGAAGGTGCTGGCGGAAGTCCTCGCGCAGCAGGCGCACCGGTAGCGTCCAGTGGACTGCCAGTTTCGCCATAGTGGCCCTCCACGGTCCTGGCCCGCGTGTGGCACTCTGCGGACGTGAGCGAATTCGACTTTGTGATCGTCGGCGCCGGCTCGGCCGGCTGCGTGCTGGCCAATCGGCTGTCTGCGGATCCGCGCCATCGCGTGCTGCTGCTCGAAGCGGGCGGACGCGACTCCCACCTGTGGCTGCATGTGCCCATCGGCTATGGCAAGTCGTTCTACAACCCGGCCGTCAACTGGATGTACCGGACCGAACCCGACCCGACGCTGGATGGCCGCATCGGCTATTGGCCCCGCGGCAAGGTACTGGGCGGCTCCAGCGCCATCAACGCGATGGTGTTCATCCGTGGGCAGCATGCGGACTTCGATGGCTGGCGCGCGCTGGGCAATGCCGGATGGGGCTGGCAGGATGTGCTGCCGTACTTCCGCAGGATGGAGGACAGCACCCGCGCCCCCGATGCCTGGCGCGCGCGCGGCGGTCCGCTGGCGGTGACCGAGGTTGCCGCCGACGCGCATCCGCTGTGCCACGTGTTCCTGCGCGCCGGCGGCGAGCTCGGCGTGCCGCGCAATGCCGACTTCAACGGGGTCTCGCAGGAAGGGGTCGGCCTCTATGAAATCACCACGCGCGACGGACGCCGCATGTCCAGCTCGCGTGCGTATCTGCATCCGGCGATGACGCGACCCAACCTGCGCGTGGAGACCGCCGCGCACGCCACGCGAATCCTGTTCGACGGCACGCGTGCGGCCGGTGTCGAATACGTGCG
>JANNYI010000343.1:0-5181 GCA_031410015.1 Betaproteobacteria bacterium
CGGCGCTGTCCGACGCCGATGTGAAGGCCGCCGTCGATTTCATGGTGGCCGCCGCGAAGTAGGGTCACGCAATTCAGCGGGTCGGACGACAAAGAATCAGGGTCAGACTCCAATTGACTGCGCGGCGATGCCGCGCAGTTAACTGGAGTCTGACCCTGATTCTTTGGCCTTCGTTTACGGGCGCGTGAGCATCGCCTTCAGCGACTTGAGCCGCTCGCTGCCCGCCGTTTTTTCCCTTTCCGCGTCGCTGCCGGTGAGCGGCGTATCCGCATAGCGCAGGTCGTCCTGCGCCAGTTCGGCGATGAAGCGCGACGGCAGGCACGTGGCCATGTCCCCCGCGCGCCGGCGCCGTCGGCAATACGACAGGTGCAACGACTGCTGCGCGCGCGTGATGCCCACGTACATCAGGCGGCGCTCCTCGTCGACATCACCCTTCTCGATCGTTTCGCGATGCGGCAGGATGCCCTCCTCCACGCCGACGATGAACACGTGTGGAAATTCGAGGCCCTTGGCCGCGTGCAGCGTCGAGAGCCGGACCACATCGGGGGCTTCGCCTTCGCGGCCCTCGAGCATCGTGATCAGTGCCACCATCTGCGTCAGTTCGAGCAGGTTGCGTTCATCGGCCTCGCCCTTGCGCGCCAGCCAGCCGGTGAAGTCGCGCACACTCTTGCATTTGGTATCGGCCTCGCGCTTGTCGAGCGTATCCACCAGCCACGCCTCGTAGCGCGTCAACGCCAGCAATTCGTCCAGCAGACGACCCGCCGGTTCGCGCTCGGCACGCCCCCGCAGGTTGTTGATCTGCCCGCAGAATTCGAGCAGCGTCTCGTGCTGGCGCGCAGGCACGCGCTCGTGCAGCTCGGGCTCGAACACCGCGGCGAAGAGACTCATCTTGCCTGCCGCCGCAATCTCGGACAGACGTGACAACGTGGCCTGGCCGATGCCGCGCCTGGGCGTCGTGACTGCGCGCACAAAGGCAGGGTCGTCATCGTCGTTGGCAATGAGGCGCAGGTACGACACGACGTCGCGGATCTCGGCCTTGTCGAACATCGACTGCCCGCCGGAAATGTCGTAGGGAATGCCCTGCGCTCGCAACGCCGTTTCCACGGCGCGCGACTGGTGGTTGCCGCGATACAGGATCGCAAAGTCGGCAAAGCGCAGTCGCCGCTCGAACTTCATCGCGGAGATGCGCGCCACGACCATCTCGGCTTCCGCATCGTCGTCGGCCGCCGGGGTCACGCGGATCGTCTCGCCGGTGCCAAGGTCGCTCCACAGCTTCTTGTCGAACAGCTTGGGATTGTTGGCGATCAGCGCGTTGGCACAGCGCAGCACGCGCACCGTGGAGCGGTAGTTCTGCTCGAGCTTGATCACCTTGAGATCGGGATAGTCGCGCGGCAGCGCGGCCAAGTTGTCGAGCGTGGCGCCGCGCCAGCCGTAGATCGCCTGGTCGTCGTCGCCCACCGCGGTGAAGGGCGTGGCGGGGCCGACCAGTGCGCGCAACAGCCGGTACTGCGCCGGATTGGTGTCCTGGTACTCGTCGACCAGCAGATGCTCGCAGCGTGCCTGCCAGCGCAGCGCCACGCCCGCATTGCCTTCGAGCAGCTGGAGCGGCCGCACGATCAGGTCGTCGAAGTCGACCGCCTGGTAGGCCGCCAGCGCCTCGTCGTAGTTGGCGTAGGCCTTCGCCGCTGCAAGGTCGTCGTCGGACTCGGCACCGGCGAGGGCCTGCGCGGGGGACACCAGCGCATTCTTCCACGCGCTGATCTTCCACTGCGCGACCCGCGCGCGCCCGCGATCGGCGGTGGCCACCAGTTCGGCGACCACCGACTCGAGGTCGGTGGGATCGAAGATCGAGAAGCCTGCCTTCAGGCCGAGTTCATGCGCCTCGGCGCGCAGGATGCGCAAACCGAACGCGTGAAAGGTGGCGATCACCACCTTCTTCGCGAGATCGGCCTTGCCCTGCGCGGTGAGCAGCGACTGTGCGCGCTCGCGCATCTCGCGCGCCGCCTTGTTGGTGAATGTGATCGCGACGATCCGCGCGGGATCGGTGCCCTGTTCGATGAGATGCGCGATCTTGGCGGTGATGACGCTGGTCTTGCCACTGCCGGCGCCGGCCAGGACCAGGAGCGGTCCGGCGCAATGGCGCACGGCCTCGCGCTGCGGGGGATTAAGGGGAAAGGACACGGGCGTTTCGGATAGAATGCGACGCACATTCTACTTGGCTTCGCACGCATCCGGCCTGCAGCAACGCCGCGAATTTTTTCACCGTCAACGGAACGCATCGAGATGGCGCTCTACGCAATCGGCGACATCCAGGGATGCCACGCGGAATTCTGCGAGCTGCTGTCGCTGCTCGGCTTCTCGGCCGCTCACGACCGGCTGTGGCTGGTGGGCGACCTCGTCAACCGCGGCCCGGGCTCGCTCGAAGTGCTGCGCGAGGTCATGGCGCTGGGTGACGCGGCGTCCACTGTCCTCGGCAACCACGACTTCCATCTGCTGACGGTGGCCGCCGGGCATCGCCGCCAGCATCGCGGCGACACGCTCGACGCCATCCTTGCCGCACCTGACCGCGAGGACCTGCTGCACTGGGTGCGCGCCCGCCCGCTGGTGGTGGTGGAGGAGGACCGCATGATGGTGCACGCCGGCCTGCTGCCAAGCTGGACGCCCGCAACGGCGCTGATGCTGTCGCGCGAAGTGCAGGCGATGCTGGCAGGGCCGCAGGCCCACGCATTCCTGGGCGCCCTTTATGGCGACGAGCCGCGGCAGTGGCACGACGGGCTGACCGGATTCGATCGGCTGCGCGTGGCCGTGAATGCGTGCACGCGCCTGCGCTATTGCACGGCCGACGACGCGATGGAGTTCGACGAGAAGCGCGGGCCGGCGCATACGCCGGAAGGATTCCTGCCGTGGTTCGGCCAGCCCGCGCGGCGAACGGCGCACGTCGACGTCGTCTGCGGGCACTGGTCCACACTCGACCTCATGCTCGCGCAGAACGTGCAGATGCTGGACTCGGGTTGTCTGTGGGGCGGCGCGCTTACCGCGCTGCGCCTGTCGGATCGGCGCGTGTTCCAGGTGCCGTCGCGGTCGAAGGTGACGCCAAAGCCGTCCGGATAGAAACTTCAGCCGCCCGCGCCAGTTCGCGCCGGTGCGACGCGTGCGCGGACAGCGGCGGCTGCGCTGACAACGTCACCACCAGCCGGGGCGCGCCGCACACGGTCCAGAACGACGACGCAAAGGATGTGTCGCCGACATACGCCGGCGCGAGCGACAACTCGCCGTCGTGCGTGTGATAGCGGATGGCCACCGGCTGCACGTGGCCCCTGGCCTCGACGATCGGCTGCAGCAGCGAACTCTTGAACGGCAGCATGTCGCGGCCGTCGGTGGTCGTGCCTTCGGGAAAGATCGCCACCACGTCGCCGCCGGCGAGCACGCGCGCCATCTGCTCGTTCACGCGATGCGTGTCGCGCCGCCGCGCACGCTCGATGAACACGGTGCCGGCGCCGCGGATCATCTGCGAGATCACCGGCCACTGCGTGAGCTCGGACTTGGCGACGAAGCGCACCGGATGCTCGGCATTGAGCACGAAGATATCGAGCCACGAGATGTGGTTGGCCACGACCAGCACGTTGCCCGCCTGCGTGACCAACACGCCCTCGACGCGGGCCTCCACCGCGAGGATGCGCAGCAGCCGCGCACTCCAGCGCTTGATCAGCGCGCGGCGCGTGGTGGACCTGGCCAGCGGAAAGACGATGACGGTGGTGGCCACGCCCTCCAGCACATGCACGCAGGTACGCGTCCAGCGGTAGCACTGGACGATGCGGGAGTTGGTCGTCCGCGTGGCGGTCATCGCGCCCGGACGAACTGGCGCGGGCTGCTGCGGCGCGCCGCGCGCGGCGCGGTCACCACAGGCGCGACCCGAAGGTGGCGTGATACAGCGTGTCCACCGCGTCGTGATTGACGACGTGATTCTGCCCGCCGCGCGATGCGATCTTGAGCGCGCCCAGCACCGATGCGAGGCCACCGGTGCGCTCCCAGTCCCAGCCCTGCGCGATGCCGTGCAGCAGGCCGGCGCGATACGCATCACCGCAGCCGGTGGGATCGAGCACGGCAGTCGGCTTGGCGGCCGGAACGACGTACGTGTCGCCGCCCGCGTGGATGACCGAGCCGTCCGCGCCGAGCGTGATCACCAACGCCTCGACGCGTTGGGCAATCTCGGTGAGCGGCAACCCGGTGCGCTCGGACAGCATGCGCCCCTCGTAGTCGTTGACGGCGACGAAGCGCGCCTGCTCGATCATCGCCAGCAACTCGGGGCCGCTGAAGAGCGGCATGCCCTGGCCCGGGTCGAAGATGAAGGGAATGCCGGCGTGCGCGAACTGCGCGGCGTGCGCCTGCATGCCCTCCTTGCCGTCGGGCGCGATGATGCCGAGGCCGATGTCGCGCACGTCGTCCACCCGGCTCTGGTGCGAAAAATTCATCGCCCCGGGATGAAAGGCGGTGATCTGGTTGTCGGCCAGGTCGGTGATGATGAACGCCTGCGCCGTAAAGGCGCCGGGCACATGGCGCACGGCATCCACGCCGATGCCGAGCGCGTCCATGCGCTCCCGGTAATCGGCCCCGTCGTCGCCGATCGTGGCCATCACCACAGGCGCGCCACCGATGCCGCGCAGGTTGTACGCGATGTTGCCGGCGCAGCCGCCCCATTCGCGGCGCATCTCGCTGATCTGGAACGACACCGACAGCACCCGCAGCTGCTCGGGCATGATGTGGCGGGCAAATTGGTCCGGGAACACCATGATGGTGTCGTAGGCCAGCGAACCGCAGATCAGTGTGCGCATGGGAACAAGTCTTTTCCGCTTGGTGAATGCATCGGACGTTGGCGCAACGCAGCGTGGCGGCGCCCGGGATGCGCAATTCTACTGGGTTGGTGGTCGGATGGCGGTGTGACGGGCGCTGTTGAGTCGTGCTTGCGCCGCGGCGTGCGGATTCAGTTTTGCTGGCGCCGCGGCGTGCGGTACCGTTGTCCCGGATTCAGTTCTGCCGGCGCCGCGGCGTACGGGACCGTTGTCCCGGATTCAGTTCTGCCGGCGCCGCGGCGTGCGGTACCGCTTTCCGGGTCAAGTCGGGGTCAAATCGACGACCCCTCCAATTGACCCTGAAAGCGGTCCCCCACGCCACGTCGCGATC
>JANNYI010000344.1:0-2809 GCA_031410015.1 Betaproteobacteria bacterium
TCGTGTACGAGCCGGTCAGTATCGAGCCGCGGATCCTCGTGCCCAAGGTCATCCGCCATGACAATCGCTACGATGTTGCGCTGAAATCCCCCGCCAAGCCGTCTTGACCACATGGCTGAGATACGCAACTTCACTCTGAACTTCGGCCCGCAGCATCCTGCGGCCCACGGAGTGCTGCGCCTGGTTCTGGAGATGGACGGCGAGACTATCCAGAAGGCCGATCCGCACATCGGTCTGTTGCATCGTGCTACGGAGAAACTGGCGGAGTCCAAGGTATTCAACCAGTCCATTGGCTACATGGACCGGCTCGACTACGTCTCCATGATGTGCAGCGAGCACGCCTACGTGCTTGCGATCGAGCGTCTGCTCGGCGTCACGCCGCCGCTGCGGGCGCAGTACATCCGCGTGATGTTCGACGAGATCACCCGGATCCTCAACCATCTCATGTGGCTTGGCGCCCATGGTCTCGACATCGGCGCGATGACCGTCTTCCTGCTCTGCTTCAAGGAGCGCGAAGACCTGATGGACTGCTACGAGGCCGTGTCGGGCACGCGCATGCATGCCACGTACTATCGGCCGGGGGGTGTCTATCGCGACCTGCCGCGCGAAATGCCGCGCTACCAGAGCTCGAAGTGGCGCGCGCAGAAGGATGCCGACCGTCTCAACGAGGCCCGGGCCGGCGGCCTGGTCGAGTTCATCGCGGATTTCACGCGGCGGTTCCCGAAGTGCATCGACGACTACGAAACGCTGCTGACCGACAACCGGATCTGGAAACAGCGCACGGTGAACATCGGTGTCGTGAGCCCGGAGCGTGCGCTGCAGCTTGGTTTTTCGGGCCCGATGATTCGCGGCTCCGGGCTCGCCTGGGACCTGCGCAAGCAGCAGCCTTACGAGGTCTACGACCGGCTGGATTTCGACATTCCGGTGGGCGTCAACGGCGATTGTTACGACCGCTACCTGGTACGCATCGAAGAGATGCGCCAGTCGAACCGCATCGTGGTGCAGTGCCTGGACTGGCTCCGCCAGAACCCGGGACCCGTGATGGTGGAGGACAGGAAGGTCCGGCCGCCGCGGCGCGAAGAAATGAAGGGCGACATGGAGTCGCTGATCCACCACTTCAAGCTCATGACCGAGGGCTACAGCGTGCCCGCCGGCGAGACCTATGCCGCAGTGGAGGCGCCGAAGGGAGAGTTCGGCATCTATCTGGTATCGGATGGCGCCAACAAGCCCTATCGTCTCAAGTGCCGCGCCCCGGGCTTTGCGCATCTCGCGGCGCTGGACGAGATGGTGCGCGGCCACATGCTGGCCGACGTCGTTGCGGTCATCGGCACGCAGGACATCGTTTTCGGGGAGATCGACCGTTGAGCGATTTGCAGCCAGCAGGCACCGTCCTCACCAGCGATGGCAAACAGTTCGAGCCGGGCTCCGGCAGCAAGGTTGGGCTGCTCAGTGAGCACACCCGCCATGAGATCGATTACTGGATAGGGCGTTTTCCGCTGGGTCGCCAGCGATCCGCATCGCTGTCGGCGCTGCGCTTTGCGCAGGAGCAGAACAACGGCTTCCTCACGGCGGACTTGATGGATGCGGTGGCAGAGTACCTGCGCCTGCCGCCCATCCAGGTCTATGAAGTGGCGAGCTTCTATTCGATGTTCGAGACTCACCGCTGCGGCCGGCACCATGTCAGCGTTTGCACCAACATCAGTTGCTGGCTGAACGGCGGCGAGGAGTTGCTGGCCCACTGCGAGCGCAAGCTGGGCATCAAGGTGGGTGAGAGTACGCCGGACCTGCGTATCTTCCTCAAGCAGGAGGAGGAATGCCTGGCGGCCTGCACTGGCGCGCCGATGATGATGGTCGACCACGTCTTTCACGAGTATCTGACGCCCGAGAAGGTCGATCGGATTCTCGACGACCTGAGCTGATCGGCAGCACGCGACCATGACCGCAATGGCAACCTGGCAGGATCGGCTCAATCTCGTGGTGTTCGAGCCGCTGAAGCTCGAGCAGCCATGGACGCTGGCAAGCTATCTCAGCATTGGCGGCTACGAAGTCTGGAAGCAGATTCTGGCCGGCAAGATGACGCGCGAGCAGGTCATCGAAGGCGTGAAGGCCAGCGGCCTGCGCGGCCGGGGCGGTGCAGGGTTTCCCACCGGCACCAAGTGGAGCTTCATGCCCCGCAACGCGCCGATGCAGAAGTACGCGGTGTGCAACTCGGACGAGAGCGAACCCGGCACGTGCCATGATCGCGACATACTGCGTTTCAATCCGCATTCGCTGATCGAGGGCATGGCAATTGGCGGCTATGCCATGGGCGCTACGGTCGGCTACAACTACATCCGCGGTGAGTTCCTCGCCGAACCGGTGCCGCGATTCGAGGCGGCGGTTGCCGAGGCCTACGCTGCCGGACTGCTTGGCAAGAACGTCCAGGGCTCTGGCATCGACTTCGATCTCCATACCTTTGTCGGTGCCGGCGCATACATCTGTGGCGAAGAGACGGCACTACTGGAGTCGCTTGAGGGCAAGCAGGGCAAGCCGCGATTCAAGCCACCATTCCCGGCGGCTTTCGGCCTGTACGGCCAGCCGACGACGATCAACAACACCCAGAGCTATGCCTCGGTGCCTACGATCCTGCGCAAGGGTCCGGAGTGGTTCGCAAAACTCGGCACGACGAACGCGGGCGGCACCGTCATCTTCTCTGTCTCCGGCCATGTGAACAGGCCGGGTAATTTCGAGTTGCCCCTTGGAATCCCTTTCAAGGACCTGCTCGAGATTTCCGGTGGCGTGCGCGGGGGTCGAAAGCTCAAGGCGGTGA
>JANNYI010000345.1:0-16872 GCA_031410015.1 Betaproteobacteria bacterium
CGCGCGCCGGCGGCGGCGAATGCGCGCACGCCCGATTCGCGCGCGAGGTTCTCGAACATCTCGGCGAAGATAGGTCCGTTCAGGATCTTCTCAGCCGATTCCTTGTTCTTGAAGAGGTAGGGCGTGTAACCGATGTTGAGCGGCGCGCCACCCTTCAGGCTGGCGCCATTGCCGATCCCTAGATACGCCATGTCGATGGTGCCGAGCTGCATGCCGGAGAGGAGTTGCGTGATGTCGCCGATCTGGCTGTCGGTGTAGACGAGGATCTTGTAGCGTCCGCCTGATTCAGCGTTGACGATCTCCGCGAATTTCTCCATGCCGCGGTGCAGGTTGCTGCCATTGACGAACGGCGTGCCGAAGCGCAGATCCTTCGCAACCGCGCCGCCCGTGGCAAGGGCGCCGGCCACGAGCGCGCACGTCGCGCCGACCGAAATCGACCGCAGGAACCGCCGCAGGAACTGTTTGGCGCTATGCATCGTTGAGTCCATGATTTCCTCCTTGGTGATCCATGTCGCAGGGTCCGCGTGACTTCGTGGGGACATCGTCAAACAGGTCGTGGCAGGTTGTCACTGTGCCCTGCGGCGGGCGCTCTTGCCCGCCGGCGTTGCGACAGAGGGGACCGAATTGGGCAGGCGCGTCGCCAATCGCTGGTAGAGCGAGTGGCTTCGGTCAAGATGTGCGGCGACGGCGGACGCGGCGCCCGCGGGATCACGCGCGACGATGCGCGCGACGATGCGCGCATGCTCGTCGTGGCTGAGGAGATTGGCCCCCTCGACGTGAACCATGCGCACCCGATAGTTCGCAAGCCACCCAAACAGCACGGCGCCGACCGCGGCGCACAGCGCGTTGCCCGCCAGCGCGGCGATCGTCCGATGCAGCGCCATGTCCGTGGCGACAAACGCCTCGCCGCTGGGGATCGCCCGCCGATTGTCGGCGAGCGCGCGCTTCAGCCGCGCGATGCCGGCGGGGGTTGCGCGTTCGGCGGCAAGGCGCACCATCGCCGTTTCGAACAGCATCCGGGCCTCCTTGAGTTCGTCGGCCGAGGCCGCTGCGCTATCGAGGATCCGGGCCATGGCAAGCGCGATTCGTTCATCCGGCGACGCTGCCCCGGAACTTTCGGAATGGAGCATCCGGGCGCGGCGGCCATGCGCGATCGCAATGAGCCCACGCTGCTCGAGCTTGATCAGTGCCTCCCGCACCGCCGGCCGGCCCACGCCCATCTGCGCCATCAATTCGCGCTCCGAGGGAAGCTCTGCACCGGGCCGATAGGCGCCACGGTCGATGGCTTCAAGCAACTGCTCAAGCACGCCATCACGGAGCTTGCGGCGGGGAACGGTAAGAAAGGTGTCGCGCGACTTCACGAGTCATCGTATACTCAGCATACCAGTATGTCAATTCCGCCGCTCGCCGCCCCCTCCCCGCAGGCAGCGCACGACGAGGAGCCAACGCATGCGACCCAATCCGGTCAAGGCCGCGCTCGCAGCGGGCGGCGTGAGCTACGGCACGATGGCGTTCGAGTTCTTCACGCCCGGTCTGCCGCAGCTGGTGCGCGCCGCTGGCGCGGAATTCGTGCTGTTCGACATGGAGCACAGCGGTCTCGGCTTCGAAACCCTGAAGACGCAGATCGGACTGTGCCGCGGCATCGGGCTCGTGCCGATGGTGCGCGTGCCGGCGACTCAGTATCACTTCATCGCGCGCGCACTCGATCTCGGCGCGATGGGCGTGATGGTACCGATGGTCGAGACGCGTGAGCAGGCGGAACTGATCGTGTCGTGTACCCGGTATCCGCCCACGGGCGTGCGCGGCGCGGCGTTCGGCGTGGCGCCCCACGATGACTATTCCGATCTCCCGGTCACCGAGAAGATGCGGCTTGCCCACGAGCGCACGCTGGTCATCTGTCTCGTCGAGACGGTGAAGGGCCACGAAAACGTCGACGCCATTGCCGCGGTCCCGGGCGTGGACGTCTGCTGGTTGGGCCATTTCGACACGACCAACTTCATGGGCATCCCCGCCCAGTGGGACCATCCGCGCTACGTCGCCGCAGTGCGCGCGCTGGTCGCCGCCTGCCGCCGGCACGGCAAGGCTGCCGGCTTCATGCCGACCGACGACGACTGGGCGCGCCGCTATCGTGAGCTGGGCTTTCGCCTCATGGCGTACGGCGCCGATACACTGTTGCTGCAACGGGCGCTCGCCGACGGTCTGCGCAATCTGCGGCAGGAGTGACGCGCGGCGCGACTGAGCCGGGCTCGGCGCCGGACGCCAGCGCCTGTTGCGCTGCTGCGCCCGCTCACCGTTCGCCTTGGACCGGCTGTGCAAATGCGGTCCCGAACGCTTGCTTGTTCAGCCTTTCACGCCCCCGCTGGTAAGCCCGCCCACCACGCGCTCCTGGAAGATCGCGATGATGATGCAGATGGGCACGATGGCGATGATCAGCGCCGCCGAGATCAGCGGCCACGGGAACGCGAACTCGCCCTGATAGAGCGTGATGCCCACCGACAGCGTGCGCATCGACACGCGGTTCATCATCGTCAACGCCAGCAGGAACTCGTCCCACGCGTTGACGAAGGCGAGGATCGCCGCGGTGAAGACGCCGGGCGCCGACAGCGGAATCACGATCTTGAACAGTGCCTGCACGCGCGAACAGCCGTCGATCATCGCCGCCGCCTCGAGGTCGGGCGGAATGTCCTGGAAGAAGCTCGCCATCACCAGCGTGCACACGGGCAGCGACAGCACCGCGTACGGCAGGATCAGCGCAAGGTACGTATTGAGGAGGCCCAGCTCGCGCATCACCTTGAAGAGCGGCACCATCAGCGAGATCAGCGGGAACATCGCCACCGCCAGCAGCACCGACATGATGAGGTTGCGGTAGGGCATCCGCAGCCGCGTGAGCCCGTAGGCCGCCAGCGCGCCCACCAGCACGCACAGCGCCGTGGACAGCGACGCCACGACGAAGCTGTTCCACATGAAGCGCAGGATCGGCTGCGCCGTGAACGCGGTTTCGAAATTGGCCAGCGTGGGCGCCAGCGGCAGGTAGGTGATCGGGCTCTTGATCAGCTCGGTCTCGGTCTTCAGCGCCGTCAGGAAGATCCAGACGGCGGGGAAGAATCCGTTGACGGCGACAGTGATCGCGGAAAACCACACGATCATCTTGCGGTTGAAGCGGAAGCCATCCATGGTCAGTCCTCGCCCGAGCGCGACGCACTGCGTCGCGTGTACTTGAGGTAGCCCGTCGTCAGGACCAGGGACAGCACGAACATGAGCGTGGCCAGCGCAGAGCCATAGCCGAAGTCGAGGAAGTCGAGCGTGGTCTTGTGGATGTACATGGCGAGCGTCTCGGTGGCGTCACCCGGGCCGCCGCCCGTCATCGCGTAAGGAATGTCGAAGGTCTGAATGGCCGTGATCGTGCGGAAGATCAGCGCGACGAAGATGGCCGGCCGCAGCATCGGCAGCGTGATCTCGACGAACTGCTGCCACTTCGACGCGCCGTCCACCTCGGCCGCCTCGTACAGCGACTTGGGAATCGACTGCAGGCCCGCCAGCAGCATCAGCGCCATGAACGACGAGGCTTTCCAGATGATCGTGATGCAGATCGCAATGGTGGCCAGCGTGGGGCTCGACAGCCACTGCAGGGGCTCGAAGCCAACCCGCACCAGGACGTCGTTGACGATCCCCGTTTCGTACTCGAAGAACCAGCGGAAGATGAGGCCGCAGAAAACCAGCGGCAGCGCCCAAGGCAGCAACAGCCCGAGGCGCACCGGCCACTTGACGGTGAAAGGCTTGTTGGCCAGCAATGCGAGACCCAGTCCTACCAGCAGGGCGCCGGGCACTGTGACGACGACGTACAGGACGGTCTGAAACAGCGAATGCCAGAACCGGTCGTCGTCGAAGGCGCGAAAGTAGTTGGCCAGTCCGACCCATTGTTCGCCCGCGCGCGGATTGGCGTTGTCGACCGCGTGCAGGCTGGTGAAGAACAGCGTGGTGATCGGATAGACGACCACCAGCAGCAGCAGCGCCGCGGCGGGCAGCAGCAGCAACGTGCCGAGCTTGCGCTCGGACATGTCCTTGCTGGTGGAAATGACGGCATCGGTCATGGGTCACCCACCCGCCCTCTCCCGCGCGGGAGAGGGTTGGGGCCGTAGTTGGTCAATGCATCAGCGATACAGCGGCGTCAGGCGGCTCTTCATGTCGTTCAGCGCCGTGTCCGTGGTCTTGATCCCGGCAAGGTACGCGTTCATGTTGCTGCGGATCGCGTCGGAAACCTGCGGATACTGCGCCGATACCGGCCGCGACTTGGCGGTTTCAACCACCGGGAGCGCCTCGGCGAACCACGGGTTGGCCTTGATCACTTCCGGGTCCTTGTAAACCTGCGGGAACACCGGCAGGTGCGACGCCATGATCGCCTGCATCTTCGACACTTCGGGCGAGGACAGGTAGCGCGCAAACTTCACGGCTTCCTGCTTGTTCTTCGAATAGGCCGACACTGCGACCTGCCAGCCGCCGATGCAGGTGGCGCTCTTGCCGCCCTTGTCGTGCGGCAGCACGGCCACGCCGACCTTGCCCTTCACCTTGCTGTCGGCATCGTTCTCGGCCCGGTTCCAGAAGTAGCCCCAGCTCTGCGCGAACACGACATTGCCTGCCTGGAAGTCGACACGGATGCGATCCGTCGGAATTTCGGCGACGTTCTTCGGCAACACGCCGGCCTGCTTCATCCGTCCATAAAGCTGGAACGGCTGGCGCGCCTCCGGCGTGTTGATGTTGAGCTTGCCGTCCTTGGTGATGTCGCTGCCCGCGCCCCACAACGGCACGAGGTACGTGCACACGGTGCCCTCGATCGGCGCGCCGGCCGTCGAGAAGCCCTGCAGCTGCGGCGCCTTTTCGCCGTCCATGATGATGCGGGCGGTCTCGATCATGTCGTCCCAGGTCTTGGGCACCGGCCGTTTGTACTTTTCAAGCAAGTCCTTGCGGTAGTAGAGAAACTGCGCATCGGCGAAGTACGGCAGCGCCATCAGCTTGCCATCCACCGTGTTCGCCTCGGCATAGGCCTTGAGATAGGTGGGAAGGATCTTGGCCTTGTCGGCGCCGAGGTAGCTGTCGAGCGGCTCGGCCCAGCCCTGCGCGGCCCACTGCGCCGGACGGATCACGTCGATCAGCACCAGATCGAGCACCGAGTCCTTCGACGACAGCACCGTCGACAGGTATTGCTGCTGCGAGTCCGATGTTGCGCCCCCGACCTCCACTTCCACCTTCACGTTGGGATTGCGCTTCTGGTACTCGTCGGCGATCTTGCGCATCACGTCGGGCCGTTGCTGGCCACCGGTGAAGATGCGCAACGTGGTCTGCTGCGCGGCGACGTTGGCCGCGAAGGCAACGCCCAGCACAGCGGTCAACAGTATTTTCCACAGCTTCATCGTGATCTCCTTTGGGTCGGTGCTGCTGCGATCGTGCTCATGTTTTCGATCTACCAGTCGGTGCCGCGTACCGCGACTCCGGTGTCCGGATCAAAGAGGTGAAAGCGGTTCAAGGCAAGGGAAAGCGTCAGGTTCTGGCCGACCTTGAGGCCGGCCTCGGGCACGAAGCGCCCGGTCATTTCGCCCGCGTCGGCGGCCGCGCCGATCCGGATGAGGCCCAGCGTGTCCGAGCCCAGCGGTTCGACCAGCATCACGGTGCCCGGCACTTCGAAGCTGCCGGGCTCGGCGTGCGAACCGGTGTTGATGTGTTCCGGCCGCAGGCCGAACGAGAGCGCGCGGCCGACGTGGCGCGCACATTCCTCCACGCGGGAATCCGGCACCGGCAGGTCGATCCCGCCGGTGAGGTGCAGCATGCGGCCACCTTCGCCAACGCGGCACGGCAGGAAGTTCATCGGCGGCGAACCGGTGAAGCCGGCGACGAATTTGGCCGCGGGCCGGTTGTAGATGCCGTCGGGCGTGTCGTACTGGATGAGATTGCCCGCCTGCAGCACGACGATGCGATCCGCCAGCGTCATCGCCTCCACCTGGTCGTGCGTGACGTAGATGACGGTGTTCTTCAGGCGCTGGTGCAGCTTCTTGATCTCCACGCGCATCTCGGCGCGCAGCAATGCATCGAGATTGGACAGCGGCTCGTCGAACAGGAACGCCTTGGGATTGCGCACGATCGAGCGGCCCATCGCCACGCGCTGGCGCTGGCCGCCGGAGAGCTCGCGGGGCTTGCGCTGCAGGAGGTGCGTAATCTGCAGAATGGTGGCGGCGTCGTTCACGCGCGTCTGGATCTCATGCTCGGGCCGCTTGCGCAGCCGCAGGCCGAAGGCCATGTTCTCGAACACGGTCTTGTGCGGATACAGC
Organism: Betaproteobacteria bacterium; assembly: GCA_031410015.1. Lineage (GTDB taxonomy): Bacteria > Pseudomonadota > Gammaproteobacteria > Burkholderiales > Casimicrobiaceae > VBCG01. The sequence continues at coordinate 6,321 of JANNYI010000345.1, forward strand.
GCGTAGTCCTGGAACACCATGGCGATGTCGCGGGCGCGCGGCGGCAGCTCGTTGACCACCGTGCCGCCGATGCTGATTTCGCCGGACGTGATGTCCTCCAGCCCGGCAATCATCCGCAGCAATGTGGACTTGCCGCAACCCGAGGGCCCGACAAACACGACGAACTCACCCGACCTGATCGTGAGATCGATGCCATGGATCACCTTGACGGCGCCATAGGCCTTCGCCACGTTCTTAAGCAGTACTTCGGACATAGCATTTGCGCCGTGCGCCTTTGCGGCGTCTTGCGGCGACTCCTCCTTTTCGCTCGTCGAATCCGGGAATGCGATCCGTGGTCAGTGTAATGCGGCAGTGGTCCCCGGCATAGCAATTATGGGCAAGGATTCGAATCGTTCACGCGCCGACGCTCGTCTGCGCCAGGCCTGCGTCCACGATCAGGCTTTGCCCGGTGATCGCGCGCGCCTCGTCGGAGGCCAGAAACAGTGCGGTGCGCGCGATGTCGTCCACCGACAGCCGAAACTTGAGGCATTGCTGGTTGAGAAATTCCTGTTCCACGGCCGGAGAGTGCCACAGTGCAATCTGCCGTTCGGTGACCACCGCGCCGGGAACGATGGCGTTGACGCGAATGTTGCGATCGCCCAACTCGCGGGCCAGCACGCGGGTCATGCCGCCGATCGCCGCCTTGGCCGTCGTATAGCCGATCATGGCCGGGCGCCCGCGCATCCACGAGATCGAGCCCAGGTTGATGATGGCCCCGCTACCTGCCGCAGCCATGCCGGGCGCGACGGCCTGGGCCGCAAAGACATGGTGGCGCAGGTTGATCGCCTGGTTTTCGTCCCAGTAGGCGGGTGTCACGTCCTCCAGCTTGTGCCGGTCGTCGCGCGCCGCATTGTTGATCAGCACACGAATCGGCCCCCAATCGCGCTGCACGTCCGCGATGGCGGCCTGGAGCGCCGCGATGTCGCGGACGTCGCAATGGGCGTACCGCACGCGTTCCGGGCCGAGATGCGCCACCAGCGCCTGCGATGGCGCATCCGCGATGTCGACGAACGCCACCCGGCAGCCCTGCCCGACAAAGTGGGCAACGAAGGCCGCGCCGATGCCCGAGCCGCCACCGGAGACGAACACGGTTCGTCCGGCGAGATCGGGGTACGTGACGTGCGCGGTGCTCACGGGCGTGGTTCCTCCGGCGGGACTGCATCGACGCCGCGCCGGCCAGGGAATTCTGGTGCGACCGGCGATGGCAATTGCGTCAAGTCTTCTATATCATCTATATCACATAGATGAATTATCGTCGAACATTCAGCGCGTGTCCAGCCCATGCAAAATACCAATCAATATCGGACCACCGGAACCCTCCGCAAGCCGGCAGCCCCCGTCGCCGAACCGGGCGCGAGGCCGTCGCCGCGGACCAGCCCGGTGCCCGCCGCCTGATCGGGCCCCATGAAGGAATCACAAGTGCCGGAAACCGTCCAGGAGCAGGCGCTGCCGCTTGCCGGGGTGCGCGTCATCGAGTTCAGCCACATGGTGATGGGGCCGACCTGCGGCATGATCCTCGCCGACCTGGGCGCCGACGTCATCAAGGTGGAACCGCCCGGCGGCGACAGGACTCGCAACCTGAGCGGCGTGGGCATCGGCTTCTTCCGCACGTTCAACCGCAACAAGCGCAGCGTCGTGCTCGACATCGACACGCCGGCAGGCCGCGCCACGGCACTGGAGCTGATCGGCACGGCGGACGTGATGATCGAGAATTTCCGCCCGGGCCGAATGGCCTCGCTCGGCCTCGATCATGCGTCGCTCGCGGAACGCTTTCCGACGCTGATCTATGCATCGCACAAGGGCTTTCTGCCGGGGCCATACGAAAACCGGCCCGCGCTGGACGAGGTCGTGCAGATGATGGGCGGCCTTGCCTACATGACCGGTCCCGCAGGGCGTCCGCTTCGTGCCGGATCGTCGGTCAACGACATCATGGGCGGCATGTTCGGCGTGATCGGTGTGCTGGCCGCGCTGGTCGAGCGCAGGACCACGGGCCGGGGCCAGGAGGTCCGGAGCGCCCTGTTCGAGAACTGCGCCTTCCTCGGCGCGCAGAACGTGCAGCAGTTCCTGATGACCGGAGTGCCCCCGCCGCCGATGCCATCGCGCGTGTCGCCGTGGACCGTCTACGACGTGTTCACCGTCGCCAACGGGGCGCAACTCTTCATCGGCGCCGTCAGCGACAGGCAATGGGCAACGCTGTGCAACGTGCTCGAACACCCGGAACTGCTGCAGGACCCCGCCCTGCAGACCAACGAACAGCGCCTGGCAATACGCCCGGCGCTGCTCATCCGGTTGGGCGCGATCCTGCAGCGCCATGACATCGGCGAACTGTCGGCCAAGCTCGAGCGCGCGGGATTGCCTTACGCGCCGATCACCCGACCCGACCAGTTGGTGGACGACCCGCACCTCAAGGCCAGCGGCGGCCTGGTGCCGATGCAGGTCGACAACGGCGCGACCACTCAGGTCGTGTTGCTGCCGTTGCTGCTCGGCGGCCGCCGTCCCGGCGTGCGCCGGCCGCTGCCGGCCGTGGGCGAGCACACGGACGAAATTCTGGCCGCGCTTGCGCCGCCGCCGCGCTGACCGAATGATTACCCGTACCGCCCACGCTGCGCCTGCCCGGTTGCCGATGCGTTACGCTTGCGGGCTGCCTTTCCCACTCATGGACGCATGATGCCCACCTTCACCCGAGTCGAACTCTTCACCGATACCGACGGTCGCGCCCGCTTTCGCGAGTCTGCCATTGCACTGACGGAAGGCACCGAGGCGGCGCGGCTGTCCGTCATCGCCCCGGCCACCGGCCTGCAGTTTCGCGAGAGCCCGGTGGGCTTCGCCAACCCGTTCCATTGCTCGCCCAAGCCGCAGTGGCTGTTCGTGCTTTCCGGCGTGATGGAAATCGGGCTGCAGGATGGCAGCACCCGCACGTTCGGTCCGGGCCAGCACTTCCTCTCCGCCGACACGCTGCCGGAAGGCGCCACCTTCGACGCGGCCGTGCACGGCCATCGCAGCCGCCAGGTGGGCCCCACACCGCTCGTCACGCTGTTCGTCAAGATCTGACTGCGCCGCAACATGCCCCGCCCTCTCGCCGAACTTCGCTCCCAGCGCTGGTTTGCCGCGGACAACATCCGCGCGTTCGCGCATCGGCAGCGCACGCAGCAGATGGGCATGCGCCGCGCCGACTTCATGGGCAAGCCGGTGATCGCCATCATCAACACGTGGAGTGACCTGTCGCCCTGTCACGCGCATCTGCGTGAACGTGCGGAGGCGGTCAAGCGCGGCGTCTGGCAGGCGGGCGGCTATCCCGTGGAGTTGCCGGCGCTGTCGGTCGGCGAAGTGATGGTGAAGCCCACGACGATGCTCTATCGCAATTTCCTCGCGATGGAAACCGAGGAACTGCTGCGCTCGCATCCGGTGGACGGCGCCGTGCTGCTGGGCGGCTGCGACAAATCGACGCCCGGTTTGCTGATGGGCGCGATCAGCATGGACCTGCCCGCCATCTATTGCCCGGCGGGGCCGATGTCCAATGGCCAGTGGCACGGCGCCAAGACCGGCGCGGGCACGCACACCAAGGTGTACTGGGACAAGCTGCGACTGGGCGAGATCACGCCCGCCGACTGGGTCGATCTCGAGGGCAGGATGACGCGCAGCCACGGCACCTGCAACACGATGGGCACGGCCTCGACGATGACGTCGATCGCCGATGCGCTGGGCTTCACGCTGCCTGGTGCGTCATCCATTCCCGCTGTCGATTCCGGCCACCCACGGATGGCCGCGGACTGCGGTGTGCAGGCGGTGGAGATGGTGTGGGCCGACCGCAAACCGTCGGATCTCATCACGCGCGACTCGGTGCACAACGCGCTCGTCACCTACATGGCGCTGGGCGGCTCCACCAACGCCGCCGTCCACCTGATCGCCATCGCGCGCCGCGCGGGCATCCCGTTGACGCTCGACGAGATGGACGCCGTCGGGCGTACGATTCCTGTGCTGGCCAACCTGTTTCCGTCGGGCGACAACCTGATGGAGGACTTCTGGTTTGCGGGCGGCCTGCTCGGCCTGCTCTCGCGCCTCACCGCGCAGTTGCGGCTCGACGCGCGCACCGTCAACGGCAGGACGCTGGGCGAGAATCTTGCCGGCGCCAACGTGTGGAACGACGACGTCATCCGCCCGCTCGATCGTCCCGTCTCCGGCGACCCGGCCACGCACGGCACGCTGGCGGTGCTGCACGGCAATCTCGCGCCGTCCGGCTGCGTGATCAAGCCCTCCGCCGCGTCGCCCGAGTTGCTCACGCACACGGGCCCCGCGCTCGTCTTCGACAACCACGCCGAGCTGTCGGCGCGCATCGAGGACCCGGCGCTGCAGGTCACCAGGGATACGGTGCTGGTGCTGCGCAATGCCGGCCCGGTCGGCGCGCCCGGCTTCCCCGAGTGGGGCAACCTGCCGATCCCGAAAAAGCTGCTGCAGCAGGGCGTGCGCGACATGGTGCGCATCTCCGATGCGCGGATGAGCGGCACGCACTACGGCACCTGCGTGCTGCACGTGGCGCCGGAGTCGGCGGTCGGCGGTCCGCTGGCCCTGGTCGAAACCGGCGACATGATCGAGATCGACGTGCCGCAGCGGCGCATCCATCTCGCCGTCAGCGACGCCGAACTCGCGCGCCGCCGCGCCGCATGGACGCCGCCGCCGCGCCGATTCGAACGCAGCTACGCGAAGCTCTACCAGCAGCACGTCACGCAGGCCGACGCCGGCTGTGACTTCGACTTTCTCGAAACGGGCACCGCACAACGCGTGCCCGAACCGGACATCTTCTAGGGGAATCACGCATGGATATGCCGAAGAACACCTTCAAGCAGGCGCTGCGCGAGGGCCGCATCGTGTACGGCACGTGGCTGATGAGCGGCGCGCCGTCCACGGCCGAGGCACTGGGTTGCGCCGGCTTCGACTTCCTGGTCGTCGACATGGAGCACGTGCCGGTGGACACGCCGGAAATGATCGAGATCCTGCGCACGCTGGCCGGAACACCCGCGCAGGCGGTGGTGCGGTTGCCGTGGAACGACATGGTGATGGTCAAGCGCGCGCTGGACGGCGGCGCCCAGAACGTGATGATGCCGTTCGTGCAGAACGCCGACGAGGCGCGCCGCGCCGTGTCCTACACGCGCTACCCGCCGGAAGGCATCCGCGGTGTTGCCGCGATGCACCGGGCCAGCCGCTACGCGACCGTGCCCAACTATCTCAAGGGAGCCGGCGACGAGATCAGCGTGACCGTGCAGATCGAGACGCTGTCCGCACTGGAGCAGCTGCCGCAGATCGCCGCCGTGCCTGGTGTGGATTCGATCTTCATCGGGCCGGGCGACCTGTCTGCATCGATGGGCTTCCTGGGCGACATCGGCCGCGCCGAAGTGCAGGACAAGCTGAAGCATGCCGCGCAGTTGTGCAAGCAACTGGGCAAGCCCTGCGGCATCGTCGGCCCCAACCCCGAGATGGTCGGCAAGTTCCTGGAATATGGCTACACGTGGGTGGCCGTGGCCTCGGACATGGGCCTGATGGTGGGGCGCGCGCAGGAGTGGCTGGGCAAGCTGAAGGGACTCGCGGTCACGGCGCCGAAGGCACAGGGCGCGTACTGAGATGGCGTCACCATTTACCTGCGCGCTCGACGCGCGCGCCAGCCTTGGCGAATGCCCGGTCTGGTCGTCGGCGGAGCAGGTGCTGTACTGGGTGGACATCAACGCGCCGTCGCTCAACCGCTTCGATCCCGCCACCGGCCGCAACACCGTCATGACCATGCCCGAGGCCATCGGCTGCTTCGCGTTGCGCGAACGCGGCGGCTTCGTCGTCGCGCTGCGCGGCGGCATCTGGCTGGCCGGCGCCGACGGTGCGCTCGAACGCATGATCGCGCCCGCGCCTTACGACACGTCGAAGCATCGCTTCAACGACGGGCGCTGCGACCGGCAGGGGCGCTTCCTTGCCGGCTCGATGAACGAGAAACGCGACGCCAACTCCGCCGCCCTCTGGCGCATCGATGCGGACCACCGCGTCACCCGTGTGCTCGACGACCTGATGATCAGCAATGGCCTCGCGTGGAGCCCCGATGGGCGCACGATGTACCACGCCGACACGCCCACGCTCACGGTCCGCGCCTTTGCCTACGACGTTGCAACGGGCACACCGTCGATGCCGCGCAACTTCGCGCAATGGACGGGCGAGACCGATCGCCCCGACGGCGGCGCGGTGGACAGTGCCGGCAACTACTGGACCGCGTTCTATCGCGGCGGCAAGGTGCTGCAAATATCCCCCGCCGGCGCTACGCTGGCGGAGTATCCGATCCCTGCCATGTGTCCCACCATGTGCGCGTTCGGCGGCCCGGACCTGCGCACGCTGTACGTCACCAGTGCGCGGCAGATGCGCGATGACGATGAACTCGCGCGGTTGCCGCATTCCGGCGGCATCTTCGCGCTGCGCGTCGACATCCCCGGTTTGCCCGAATCACTTTTCGCAGGTTGATCCCTTTCGTTGGAGATACGTTGCATGGTTGCGCGAATTCGCTATGGCATCATCGGTTGCGGCAGCATGGGCCGCGAGCACATCGAAAACATCAAGGCGCTGGCCGGCACCAGCATCACGGCGATCGCCGACCCGCATGCGCCGAGCCGCGACCTCGCGCAGGCGTTGCTTGAGACGCCGGCGCAGGAATTCGAGCATCACCGCGACCTGCTGACCAGTGGGCTGTGCGATGCGCTGGTGATCGCGTCGCCCAACTTCACGCACATCGCGGTGCTGCGCGATGCACTGGCCACCGACCTCCACATCCTGGTCGAGAAGCCGCTCTGCACCAGCATCGAGGACGGCATGGAAATCATGCAGCGCGCAAAGGGCCGGCGCGGGCTCGCGTGGGTGGGACAGGAATACCGTTACATGCCGCCGGTCGCCGAGATGATCCGGATGACGCACGCCGGCGACGTCGGCCAGGTGCACCAGGTGGGCATCCGCGAACACCGCCAGCCGTTCTATCCCAAGGTCGGCGACTGGAATCGCTTCAACGCCAACTCCGGCGGCACGCTGGTGGAGAAGTGCTGCCACTACTTCAACCTGATGGACCTGATCCTGCGCGAAAGGCCGGTGCGCGTTTTCGCCTCCGGCGCGCAGCGGGTGAACCACCTCGACGAGCGCTACGATGGGCGCACGCCCGACATCCTGGACAGTGCCTACGTGATCGTCGAGTACGGAAGCGGCGCGCGCGCCATGCTCGATCTCTGCATGTTCGCCGAGAACTCGATCGACAAGGAACACATCGTCGTCGTCGGCGACAAGGGGAAGCTCGAGTCGATGCTGCCGTCGCTTACGCTGCGCTACGGCCGGCGCGATGACTGCAAGCGCGAGGTGTGGGGCGAAGGCGAGAACAGCGGCAACGGCGTGGTCGTGCGCCGCGTATGGGATTCCGCCATCAAGTATCCGGGCCAGCACTTCGGCGCGTCGTTCGTCGAGCACCAGCACTTCGCTGCCGCGATCCGCAACGGCCTGCCCGCCGAGGTGACGCTGGAAGAGGGTCTGCGCTGCGTGGCCACCGGTCTTGCCGCCCACCGCAGCATCGATACGGGCCGCATGGTGGCGCTGTCCGAAGTCCTTCCCCCCGGTTGGTAGACAGCACTCTGCCAATGGTATCGTCGCGTCAGGCCTCGAGCCGACGGCAACGCCCCAGCCACCCTTGCGCGAGTTCACGACTCGCCCACCAACCATGCTGCTCAACTCCACCGCGTACCTGCGCATCGAAATCCAGGGCAGTCTGGGCACCAGCAGCACCGGCGCCTCGTTTGCCACGTCCACGGGCGACATTCTTGAAGTGTCCGCGTTCGGCGAGGGCGGCTTTCGCCTGCGCCTTGGTCCCAACACGCGGCCGGACTACGGCCTCATCGTCGGCCGCGCGCGCGCCTGCACCGTAGCGCAGCCCGAGGCCGGGCGCTGGACCTTCACCAACGGCGACGCAGTGCTGGAACTCACCGGCACGCCACTGCGCTTCCGCCTGCTGTGGAAGGCGGCGCCGGTACTGACGTCGATCACCGACCAGCACTTCCGCGGCTGGAGCCGCCTGCCCACCTTCGGCCGGGCGCAGAAGGGCGGCCTGTGGACGGCGGCCTTCGCGCTGCAATCCGGCGAGCCGGTGTACGGCCTCGGCGAGAAGTTCGGCACGCTCAACAAGCGCGGCCAGTTGATCCATTCGCAGGTCGAGGATGCGCTCGGCGTCAACACCGGGCTTTCCTACAAGAACACGCCGTTCGCGTGGGGGCCGGGCGTGGGCACCGGTGCCTGGGGCACCTTCATCCACACGCCCGGCATGGTCACCCATGGCGTCGGCAATCCCGACTGGTCGCATCGCAGCTACTCGGTGGTCGTCGACGACGAGGCGCTCGACCTCTTCCTGTTCGCGGGCGATACGCCGGCGGCCATCCTCGATGCCTACACCACGCTCACCGGACGCGCGCCGGAGGTTCCGCGCTGGAGTCTCGGCCTCTGGGTGTCGCGCGCGTATTACAAGACGCCCGCCGAAGCGGTGGCCGTGGCGCAGCAATTGCGCGAGCACAAGATCCCCTGCGACGTGCTCACCCTCGACGGCCGCGCCGCGTGGAAGGTCGAGGAGCGCTTCAACTTTCAGTGGGACCCCGATCGCTTCGAGGACCCGCGGGCCACGCTCGCCGCGATTCACGCGCAGAACCTGAAGGTCTGCGTCTGGGAGTATCCGTACGTCTCGATCAACTCGCCGCTCTTCCGGCAGTTGGCGCAGCGCGGCTTCCTGCTGAAGACGGCGCAGGGCGACCCTTATGTGTTCGGCTGGGACACGATGCCGGGCACGAGCCCCTTCGGCAATGTGCTGACGCCGCTGCCGGAGTCGGGCATCCTCGACTTCACCCATCCCGACGCCTATGCGTGGTGGCGCGACGCGCACCAGGCGCTGTTCGAGGACGGCGTGGACGTGATCAAGAGCGATTTCGGCGAGCAGGTGCCCGACGACGCCGTTGCCTACAACGGCGACTGGGGGCGGCGGCTGCACAACGTCTATCCGCTGCTCTACAACAAGTGCGTGTTCGAGGCGACGAAGAAGTTTGCGCCCGCCGCAGACGGACCGCCGATCGTGTGGAGCCGTGCCGCGTGGACCGGCAGCCAGCGCTACCCGCTGGGCTGGGGTGGCGATCCGCAGAGCGATTGGGAAGGCCTCGCCGCGTCCGTGCGCGGCGGCCTGTCGTGGGGGATGTCCGGCAATCCGTATCACAGCTCGGACATCGGCGGCTTCTACGGCGCCGACCAGCCGACGCCGGAACTCTACGTGCGCTGGCTGCAGGCGAGCGTATTCAGCTCGCACATCCGCGTGCACGGCATCGGCGAGCGCGAGCCGTGGGCCTTCGGTCCGGAAATCGAGGCGGTGTGCCGCAAGTGGCTCGCGTTCCGCTACCGCCTCATCCCCTACCTCGAATCCGTCGTCAGGGAAGCCGCACGCAGCGGGCTGCCGGTGATGCGCGCGATGCCGCTCGCGTTCCCGGGCAGTGCGCTGGTGCGCGACTTCGAGACGCAGTTCATGTGCGGCGACGCGCTGCTGGTGGCGCCCATCGTGCGCGAGGGCGGCGACGTCGACGTCGCGCTGCCGCCCGGCTTCTGGTACGACCTCAACACGCGGCAGCGCTTTGCCGGCCGCCAGGTGCTGCGCTACCGCGCCAAGCTCGACCAGTTTCCGGTGTTCGCGCGCGAAGGCTACGCACTCCCGCTGGGTCGCGCCGTGCAGCACACCGGCGAAATCGACGCCACGCATCCCATCGAATTGCTGTGGCTCTTCGGCAAGCCCGCGGCCCCGCTCACCGGCTTTACGCAGCTGCACATCGATGCTGCAGGGGGCAATGCGTTCAACGTGCGCGTGCTGCCCGGCCTCAAGACCGAATTGTGGGGCGACGCAACCGGCGTCACCGTCGGCTCGCTGTAGCGCTGACGGCATGACGCAGCCTGTCGCACTGGCCATCACCACCGGCGAGCCCGCCGGCATCGGCCCCGAGCTGATCGCCATGCTGGCGCAGCGCCACGCCGCGCAGCCTTTCGCGGCGCGCCTCGTGGTGCTGGGCAATCGCGCGCTGCTCGCCGCGCGCGCGGCACGGATCGGCTTGTCGCCGCACTTCTCCGACTACGATCCCGCGTCGTTCGCGCCGCGCGGCGGCATTGTCGAAGTGTGGGACCAGCCGCTGGTCGTGCCGGTGGAGCCGGGGCACCTCGACCCCACCAACGCGCGGCATGTGCTGACGATGCTCGAGCGCGGCTGCGATGCGTGCGCCACCGGTGCCTTCGACGCGCTGGTCACCGCACCTGTGCAGAAGAGCGTGCTGATGGATGCCGGCATCAGCTTCACCGGCCACACCGAGTTCCTGGCCGCGCGCACGCACACGCCGCGCGTGGTGATGCTGCTGGTGGGCGGCGCGACTGACGCGCCTCTTCGCGTGGCCTTGGCCACGACCCATCTCGCGCTGCGCGACGTGCCGGCTGCCATCAC
>JANNYI010000346.1:0-6952 GCA_031410015.1 Betaproteobacteria bacterium
CAGCGCGACAGCACGGTCACCGGGATCTTCTGCGGGTCGGTCGTGGCCAGCACGAACTTGACGTGCTCCGGCGGCTCCTCCAGCGTCTTCAGCATGGAGTTGAAGGCGGCCTTGGACAGCATGTGCACTTCGTCGATCAGATAGACCTTGTAGCGGCCGGCCGTGGGCGCATACCGCGCGTTGTCGAGGATCTCGCGCATGTTGTCGATGCCGGTATTGGACGCGGCATCGAGTTCCAGCAGGTCGACGAAGCGCCCGGCATCGATGTCGGTGCACGCGGCGCACACGCCGCACGGCGTGGCGGTGACGCCGGTGAGGCAGTTGAGGCTCTTGGCGAGGATGCGCGCGATCGTCGTCTTGCCCACGCCGCGCGTGCCGGTCAGCAGGTACGCGTGGTGCACGCGACCCTTGGTCAGCGAATTGGACAGCGCCGTGACGACGTGCTCCTGCCCCGACAGCTGGGCAAAATTCATCGGGCGCCACTTGCGGGCGAGGACCTGATAACTCATGGCAGGATTATCGCCGGTTTGCGCGCCGCCGGGGCGGAGGACCCCGGCGGGCGGCCGTCGAATGGGTGGCGAGCCGTGATCCCGGCACTTGCATGAATTCGCTGTGGCTGCTTCCTTCCGGACCTGACCAGATTCTCGACCATGCAATGCGGGGCGACCCGCCGTTGAAGCGGTGGCGCTTAGCGCACGAATGACGATTATACCCCCGCCTCCAGATCCTGATCGGCGACGGCATGGCTGCACCCGCAGCCGGGGCTGTAGGCGAGGCTTCAGCCTCGCGGGTTCGATGCGCGCATTGTCCGCACGAGGCTGAAGCCTCGCCTACAAAGTCTACAATGTCGACGATGCGTCCTTTACGAATTTTCTTCGCCTGCGGTGTGTTCGCCGCAGCGCTGCCGGTGCTGGCCGCCACCGTATTCCTCGAGCAGATGACGTCGCCGGAAGTGGCGGCGGCCATTCGCGGCGGCAAGACCACGATCATCGTGCCGATCGGCGGCACCGAGCAGAACGGCCCGCACATGGCGCTGGGCAAGCACAATCGCCGGGCCGAGGCGCTGGCGGCGAAGATTGCGGCGGCGCTCGGCAATGCGCTGGTCGCGCCGGTGATCGCCTATGTGCCCGAAGGCGCGCTGGCGCCGCCCACCGGGCACATGCGCTATCCCGGCACGATCACCGTTCCTGCCGCCGCCTACCGCCAGGTCCTGGAAGGGGCCGCGCGCAGCTTCAAGCTGCACGGCTTCCGCGACGTCGTGTTCCTCGGCGATCACGGCGACTACCAGGGCGACAACAGCACCGTTGCCGCCACGCTGTCGCGCGAATGGGCGGCAACACCCGTGCGGGTCCATGCGATCCGCGAGTACTACGACGCCGCGGCGACGACGTTTTCGCAACAGCTCGCGGCCCGCGGATACACCGAAGCCGAGATCGGACGGCACGCCGGCCTGTCCGACACGGCGCTCACGCTGGCGCTCGCGCCCGAGCTGGTGCGCGGCGACCTGATGCGCAACGCGCCGCCGCCTGCCTCCGGCGTCAGTGGCGATCCGCGTCGCGCCACGGCGGAGCTGGGCCAGACCGGCGTCGACGCCATCGTCGCGCAAACCGTTGCGGCCATCCAGAAGGCCACACGCCGACCGTGATCGCGGTTGCACGGTTGCCGGGTTCAACGCAACGATCGGATAAAATGTTGGTCTCAAACCTCACACCGTGGCGCTGCGCGGCGTTCCGTCGCACCCCACGCTCGCCGTCGTGCCGATTTTTCGCGCAGGAGTTCCGCTGATGTCGTTCGCCAAGCTTCGTTTCGCCAGTGCCGCCGTGCTCGTCGGCGCCGCGAGTGTCGCTCTCGCGCAAAGCACTGCACCGCCGCCCCTGCCGGCCGCGGCCCCCGCCATCGCCACGGTGCCGGGCATGCCGCCGGTGACCGATCCCGCCAACCTGTACAGCGAAACCACGGCCGCCAAGCTGAGCCCGGCCGTCGCCGGCGACCTGCCCCGCGTCTACGTGCCGCACGTCCAGTCCAACGATGTATACGTGATCGATCCGGCCACGTTCACCGTCGTCGGCAAGTTCAAGGTGGGGTTGAACCCGCAGCACGTCGTGCCGTCGTGGGACCTGCGCACGCTGTGGGTGGCCAACAATGCCGAGAACACCACCAAGGGCAGCGTGACGCCGGTCGATCCGAAGACGGGCAAACCCGGCAAGGCAATTCCCGTCGATGACCCGTACAACATGTATTTCTCGCCCGACGGCAAATCGGCCATCATCGTCGCGGAGGCCTTGAAGCGCCTCGACTTCCGCGATCCGAAGACGATGCAGATGCAATACTCGATCGACGTGCCGAAATGCGCGGGCATCAACCACGCGGACTTCTCGATCGACGGCAAGTACGCGATCTTCACGTGCGAATTCTCGGGCACCGTCGCCAAGATCGACCTCGTGAACCGCAAGGTGCTGGGCTACACGCAGGTGATCCAGCCCGGGCGGTCGACCACGGTCGTCAAGGGTCCGGACGGACGGGACGAGATCATCTGCACGACATGGAAAGGCATGCCGCAGGACATCCGCGCCTCGCCCGATGGCAAGCGCTTCTACATCGCCGACATGATGGCCGACGGCGTCCACGTCGTGGACTTCGAGACGTTCCGGCAGATCGGCTTCATCGAAACCGGCAAGGGCACGCACGGACTCTATCCCAGCCGCGACGGCAAGAAGCTGTACGTGTCCAACCGCGGCTCCAACAAGATCCACGGCAAGTCCGGCGGCAAGGGCAGCGTGTCGGTGCTCGACTTCGCCACGCAGAAGGTGGTGGCCAACTGGCCGATCCCCGGTGGCGGCAGCCCCGACATGGGCAACGTCAGCGCCGACGGCAAGTGGCTATGGCTGTCGGGTCGCTACGACCACGTGGTCTATGCGTTCAACACCGAGACCGGCGACGTGAAGACCATTCCCGTGGGCAAGGAGCCGCACGGACTCACCGTGTGGCCGCAGCCGGGACGCTACTCGCTGGGCCACACCGGCAACCTGCGCTGAAAATGGGGTCAGGGTCAAATGACCTTGCAAAAAAGGGGTCAGGGTCGAATTATCTTGGGAACAGCACACCCGGAGCGGATTGAGTCGGCAAGATAATTCGACCCTGACCCCTTTTTTGCAGGCGAGGCTTACGACTTCGTGCGCACCATTTGCGTGACGCCACCCATGTAGGGCAGCAGTGCTTCCGGCACTTCGACGGAACCATCCGCGCGCTGGTAGTTTTCCAGCACCGCCACCAGCGTGCGGCCCACGGCGAGGCCCGAACCGTTCAGCGTGTGCACGAGTTCGGGCTTGCCCTGCGCGTTGCGAAAGCGCGCCTGCATCCGCCGCGCCTGGAACGCCTCGCAGTTGGAGCACGACGAGATTTCGCGATACGCGTTCTGGCCGGGCAGCCACACTTCAAGATCGTAGGTCTTGGCTGCGGCGAAGCCGATGTCGCCGGTGCACAACGCCACCACGCGATAGGCGAGACCGAGCTTCTGCAGGATCGCTTCCGCGTGGCCGGTAAGCTCCTCGAGCGCATCGTAGGAGCGCTCGGGATGCACGATCTGCACCATCTCGACCTTGTCGAACTGGTGCTGGCGGATCATGCCGCGCGTGTCCTTGCCGTAGCTGCCTGCTTCGGAACGAAAGCACGGCGAATGCGCCGTCAGCTTGATCGGCAATGCATCGGCCGCCAGGATTTCATCGCGGACCGAATTGGTCAGCGTGATCTCGGCGGTGGAGATGAGGTACAGCCGCTCGCCGTCGCCTTCGGCGCCGCCCTTGGTGACGGCGAACATGTCCGCCTCGAACTTGGGCAATTGCGTGGTACCGACCAGCGCGTCGGCGTTGACGATGTACGGCGTGTAGCACTCGGTGTAGCCATGTACGCGCGTGTGCGTGTCCAGCATGAACTGCGCGAGCGCGCGGTGCAGGCGCGCGAGGTCGCCGCGCAGGAACGAGAAGCGCGAGCCCGAAATCTTGGCCGCCGTGGCGAAATCGAGCAGGCCCAGACCCTCACCCACGTCCGTGTGGTCGCGCGGCTTGAACGCGAACTCGGGCGGCGTGCCCCAGCGGCGGACTTCGACATTGTCGACCTCGGATTTGCCGTCCGGCGTGGAGACGTGCGTGAGGTTCGGCAACTGCAGCAGGAAGTCGCGCTGCTCGACCTGCACGGCATCCAGTTCGGCCTCGAGGCGCTTGACCTCGTCGCCCAATCCGGCCACCTGTGCCAGCAGCGGGGCCGCATCCAGCCCCTTGCCTTTGGCGATGCCGATTTCCTTCGACGCCGCGTTGCGCCTCGCCTGCAGCTCCTGCGTGCGCACCTGGATGTCGCGACGGCGCGCCTCGCGCGCCTCGAAGGCGGCGGTATCGAGCACGATGCCGCGCCTGGCAAGACCGGCCGCGACGGCCGCGAGGTCGGTGCGGAATAAATTGATGTCAATCATTCATCAATTCTATCAGAGGGTTGCATGCGCCCTCCGCACGCATTGTCACGCGTCGGCATCGCTCTCACGGTCGCGCGTGCGCAGCGCGGCCAGCCGTTCGCGGATGCGCGACTCGAGCCCCCGCTCGGTCGGCGCATAGAACTGCTGCGGCGTCATGTCGTCGGGCAGGTAGGTTTCGCCCGCGGCATAGGCGCCTGCCTCGTCATGCGCGTAGCGATAGCCTTCGCCGAAACCCATCGACTTCATCATCTTCGTCGGCGCGTTGCGCAATCGCATCGGCACCGGGCGCGAGCCATCGTTGGCGATGAACGAGCGCGCGGCGCCGTACGCCACGTAGGCCGCATTGGACTTGGGTGCCACGGCGAGATACAGCACGCACTGCGCCAGCGCGAGTTCGCCTTCTGGCGTGCCCAATCGCTCGTAAGCCTCGGACGCGTCCAGCGCCTGACGCAACGCCCGTGGATCGGCGAGGCCGATGTCTTCGCTGGCCATGCGGATCAGCCGGCGCGCGACATAGCGCGGGTCGGCGCCGCCGTCGAGCATCCGGCACATCCAGTACAGCGCGGCATCGGGATCGGAACCGCGCACCGATTTATGCAGCGCGGAAATCTGGTCGTAGAACGCGTCGCCCCCCTTGTCGAAGCGGCGCAGGCTGCGCGCGATCGCGCTTTCGACGAAGGCCACGTCGATCATCGCCGGCTTCATCTCCCCGACGGCGACGGCCAATTGCTCCACCACGTTGACGAGTCGCCGCCCATCGCCGTCGGCCGCCGCGATCAATGCCTCGCGCGCCGTGGCCTCGAGGCTGCGGCCGGGCGCGGCCAGCGCCAGCGCGCGGTCGAGCAGCAGGCCCAGGTCCTCCGCGGACAGCGGCTGCAGCACATAGACGGTGGCCCGCGACAGCAGCGCGCCGTTGACCTCGAACGACGGGTTCTCGGTGGTGGCGCCGACGAAGGTGAGCGTGCCCTGCTCGACATACGGCAGGAACGCGTCCTGCTGCGACTTGTTGAAGCGGTGCACTTCGTCGACGAACATGATCGTCGCCTGCCCGAACTGCATCCGCGCGGCCTCGGCCCGCGCCACGGCGTCGCGGATCTCCTTGACGCCGGCCAGCACGGCCGAGATCGCGATGAACTGGGCGTTGAATGCGCCCGCCATCAGCCGCGCGAGCGTGGTCTTGCCCACCCCCGGCGGGCCCCACAGGATCATCGAGTGCAACTTGCCCGCGGCAAAGGCCACGGCCAGCGGCTTGCCGGGCGCCAGCAGGTGGCGCTGGCCGATGACCTCCGCAAGCGTCTTCGGGCGCAGCCGTTCGGCCAGAGGCGCATCGGCAAGCGGCGTGGCGGCAGCGGCGAAGAGGTCGGTCACGGGATCGGGCGGGCGAGCGATGCGGACAGTCATTGTCGCGCAACTTGACGCCGCGTAGAGTCGCATGATGCCTGCTTCCCGATTGACTTCGTTGTTGCAATGTCTGGCGGCGCAGCCCTGGCGCCAACGTGCCTGCCTGCTGCTCCTTGGCGCAGGTGCTTCCACCGGCGCGATCGCTTTTGATCTCGAGGGACATCGGGGCACCCGCGGGCTCGCCCCCGAGAACACGCTCGCCGCGTTCAACCGCGCGCTGGCCATCGGGGTGACGACGCTCGAGACGGATCTGGCCGTCACCCAGGACGGCGTGCTGGTGATCGCGCACGACCCCTATCTCAATCCCGACCTGACGCGCGACGCGCAAGGCCGGTGGCTCGCGGCCAAGGGGCCGTCGATCCGGTCGCTGACCCTCGCCCAGCTGCAGGGTTACGAGTTGGGGCGCATCAATCCGGCCAGCAAGTATGCCGCCCAGTTTCCCGAGCAGGCGGCGGCCGACGGACAACGTTTCCCGACGCTGGCGCAGGTGTTCGCGCTGGGCCGGCAGGCGCCGGTGCGCTTCAACATCGAGACCAAGATCACGCCGGACAGCGGCGACGAGACCGCGGACCCGGCCACGTTCGCGCGCCTGACCGTCGCGGCCGTCCGTGACGCCGGCCTCACCGATCGCACCACCGTGCAGTCGTTCGACTGGCGCACGCTGGTCGAGGTCAGGCGGCAGGCGCCGGAGATTCCAACCGCCTGCCTGACCATCGACTCACCGAACATGGATACGGTGCGGCGAAATTCAGCGGCGGCCTCGCCGTGGCATGCAGGACTCAACCTGCGTCAATTCGACGGTTCGATGCCGCGAATGGTGGCGGGCGCCGGCTGCGGCACCTGGTCGATGTTCTGGCGCAACCTCACGGAGGCCGAGGTCGTTGAAGCCCATGCACTCGGCCTCAAGGTGCTGCCCTGGACGGTGAACGATCCGGCGGACATGGCGAAACTGATCGACATGAAGGTCGACGGCATCATCACCGACTATCCGGACCGGCTCCGCCGCGTGATGGCCGCCAAGGGGATGCCGCTGCCGCCGCCGTTTCCGTGAAACCGTTGCAGAAACCCCTGTAGGCGAGGCTTTAG
>JANNYI010000347.1:0-2239 GCA_031410015.1 Betaproteobacteria bacterium
CAGGCCGCGGTCCCACAGGCTGCCGGGATAGGACGAATAGCGGCCGCGCTCTTCGGCCAGTTCGGTCGACGCGTAGTACGCGTAGTAGCACACCGCTTCCATCGAGCGGTCGGCAAATTCCACCGCGGCGTTGGTCGCGTACGGGGTGCGCGTCAGGTGCAGGCAATCCTGGAAGCCCATGATGCCGAGGCCCACCGGACGGTGCTTGAGGTTGGAGTTGCGCGCCTTGGCCACCGCGTAGTAGTTGATGTCGATCACGTTGTCCAGCATGCGCATGGCGGTGGTGATCGTGCGTTTCAGCTTGGCGTGGTCCAGCGACCACTTGTCGTCCACTTGAATCATGTGCGCCAGCATATTGACCGAGCCCAGGTTGCACACGGCAATCTCGGTCTCGCTGGTGTTGAGCGTGATCTCGGTGCACAGGTTGGAGCTGTGCACGGTGCCCACATGCGACTGCGGCGAGCGCACGTTGCACGCATCCTTGAACGTGATCCACGGATGCCCGGTTTCGAAGAGCATCGACAGCATCTTGCGCCACAGTTGCACGGCCGGAATTTTCTTGTAGAGCTTCAGCTCGCCACGCGCGACCTTCTCTTCGTAGCGCTTGTACGCCTCTTCGAACTTGTGGCCCCAGAGGTCGTGCAGGTCGGGCGTGTCCGACGGCGAGAAGAGCGTCCAGTCCCCGCCTTCCATCACGCGCTTCATGAAGAGGTCGGGAATCCAGTTGGCCGTGTTCATGTCGTGCGTGCGGCGGCGGTCGTCGCCCGTGTTCTTGCGCAGCTCGAGGAATTCCTCGATGTCGAGGTGCCACGTCTCGAGATACGCGCAGACCGCGCCCTTGCGCTTGCCGCCCTGGTTGACGGCTACCGCGGTGTCGTTGACCACCTTCAGGAACGGCACCACGCCCTGCGACTTGCCGTTGGTGCCCTTGATGTGCGCGCCCATCGCGCGGACGTTGGTCCAGTCGTTGCCCAATCCCCCGGCGAATTTCGAAAGAAGCGCATTTTCCTTGATGGCTTCATAGATGCCGTCGAGATCGTCCGCCACCGTGGTGAGGTAGCACGACGACAACTGCGAGCGATGCGTACCCGAGTTGAAGAGCGTGGGCGTGCTGGACATGAAGTCGAACGTGGACAGCACGTTGTAGAACTCGATGGCGCGCGCCTCGCGGTGCACTTCGTTCAACGCAAGGCCCATGGCCACGCGCATGAAGAAGCACTGCGGCAGTTCGAAGCGGCGGCCGCCGACATACTGGTCGACCAGGAAATAGCGGTCGTACAACGTTTGCAGACCGAGGTAGCCGAATTGCTGGTCGCGCTCGGGCTTCAGCGCCGCACCCAGCTTGGCCATGTCGAATTGCAGCAGCGCTTCGTTGAGCAGGCCGATCTTCACGCCGTGTTTGATGAAGCGCGGGAAGTACTCCGGATATCGGGCCGCCATGTCGCCCTGCGTGGCTTCCTCGCCCAGCGCTTCGAAGCGCAGGGCGTCGAGCAGAAGGCGAGCGGTGACGTACGAGTACGCGGGCTCCTTCTCGATCAGAGCGCGGGCGGACAGCACCACGCCCTTGCGAACTTCTTCCACGGCCACGCCGTCGTAGAGGTCCTTCAACGTGGCCTTGAGGATGCGGTCGGGCTCGACATCGGCCAGCCCCGCGCACGACTCCTTGACCAGCGCGGTGAGGCGGTCGAGATCCAGCGGCTTGCGCACGCCGTTGTCGACGACATTGATCGAGTGCTCGACGACCTTGCCTTTGCCCTTGACCTGGGCGCGCTCCTGCGAGCGCCGCTCGCGGTACAGCACATAGGCGCGGGCCACTTCGTGCTCGCCGCCCCGCATCAGCTGCAGCTCCACCTGATCCTGGATTTCCTCGATGTGGATGGCGCCGCCCTCGGGCTTGCGCTTGACCAGCGCGGCGACGACGCCGTCGGTGAGCTTGGTGACCTCTTCGCGCACGCGGGCGGAGGCCGCGCCCTGGCCGCCATTGATGGCCAGGAAGGCCTTGGTCATCGCGATGGTGATCTTGGAGGGCTCGAAGGACACCACCGAGCCATTGCGGCGGATGACCTTGTACTGGGCGAAGCGGGGGTCGGCACCGCTCCCCACCGGACTGCCAGGCTCTCCCACAATCAGGTCCCGCGGCGGCGTGGCGGAAGCATTGGGGGAGGGCGCGCTGGCGGTTTGCATGGGTAGTTCTCCTGTCGTTTTCTTGTCGTTGTGGCGCGTATTGCGGGAATCGCGC
>JANNYI010000348.1:0-1361 GCA_031410015.1 Betaproteobacteria bacterium
CTTGCACAGGGCCAGCAGGTCGTCGACGCCGAGCGGGAACCTGCGCCCGCCCACGCTCTCGGCCGCCCGCTCGAGGTCCGGGAAGTCGTTGCGCGACATCTCCTGGTGCGAGCGGATCAGCAGGTGCGCGAACTGCCGCCCGGTGGTGCCGGTCTGCGCCAGCAGTTCCGGGATCGCCGCCTGCAGCAACTCCTTGGAGAACAGGAACGCGGGCTCCAAGGGTATGCCCGCCGCGCCGCCGGCGCGCTGGCCGGATTCGGGTGATTCCACCTCCGGGTTGCCGTCGAGGAACCAGTCAGGCTCGCGCTGGAAGAGGGACGACAGCAGGCCGAGCACGTCCTCCGACGGCGTACGCTTGCCGCTCTCGATCATGCTGAGGTAGGACACCGACGGGGCGTTCTGCGGGTCGAGCTGGATGCAGCGTGCCGAGAGTTCTTCAAGGGTGAGGCCGTTGCGCTTGCGCAGCGCGCGCAGCTTGGTGCCGAGGAAGTGGCTTTTGCGAGTGTGTTGCGAGCGGGGTTGCTGGGTGCGGGTTTGAAGTGTCATCGTTCTTGTGAAATTTACAGTGTGAAATTTTTACGGTCAAATTTACAGGAATTCCCGCCTATGATGCTCCGCAGCACGGCCCGTGTACAGGCCGAAATTGAACGGAGAGTCCACATGCGCATGCGCTACAACGTTCTGATCCTCGGGGCTTCCTACGGGTCCCTGCTCGCCACCAAGTTGCTGATGGCCGCGCATCGCGTGACGCTGGTCTGCACCGGTCCGACCGCCGGCCTGATCAACCGCGAAGGGACCCGGCTGCGCTTTCCGCTCCGCGGGCGGGAGTCCCTGCTCGAGATTTCCTCCAAGGGCCTGCCGGGCGAGCTCTCCGCCTGTGCGCCCGATGCCGCCGTTCCCGGCGACTTCGACCTGGTCGTGCTCGGAATGCAGGAGGCCCAGTACGGTGCGTCCGGCGTTCGCGAACTGATGGGCCGCATCGCCCTCTCGAAGAAGCCCTGCCTCGCGATCATGAACATGCCGCCGCTGGCCTACCTCAAGCGCATTCCCGGGCTTGCGACCGAGGCGCTGAAGGCGTGCTACGCGGATGCCTCGATCTGGGACGCCTTCGAGCCCGGGTTGATGACGCTCGCGAGCCCCGATCCCCAGGCGTTCCGCCCCGTGGACGAACCCAAGAACGTGCTGCAGGTCGGGCTGCCGACCAACTTCACGGCGGCGCGCTTCGAATCCGGGGAGCACACCGCGATCCTGCGGCAGCTGGAAGCCGATATTGAAGCGGCCCGGTTCGATGCGGGCGAGGGCGCCATCGAAATCCCGGTGAAATTGAAAGTTCACGACTCGATCTTCGTGCCGCTCGCCAA
>JANNYI010000349.1:0-7246 GCA_031410015.1 Betaproteobacteria bacterium
GTTTAAAAAAGGGGTCAGGGTCAGTTTAAAAAAGGGGTCAGGGTCGAATTCGGCGCACCGAAGTGCCTCGCAATGTAAACGCCATCCGCGCCGAATTCGACCCTGACCCCTTTTTTAAACTGACCCTGACCCCTTTTTTAAACTGACCCTGACCCCTTTTTTAAACTGACCCCGCAGTCGTGGCGACGTGAATCCGGCCCGCTATTTCGTCTGGTAGACGTACGCCGTCTGCGCGACGCGTCCTTCGTCCAGCTCCGCGCGCTCGCCCACCTGCGCAGGCGTCTTGTCCCAGAAGATGCGGCGGCCTTCGGCCTGCTTTTGCGGCAGGTCGGGTTTCTTCTCGATCAGGTCGCGGATGAACTGCATATGGTCCGAGACATAGAGGCGGGACGGCAGCATCGGCATGGCGGGTCTGCTGGTGAGGTGGCGCGAGGACGAATGTTATCACTCCACCTCGATCGGGGCGGGCACGTGCCGCCCGGAGACCAGCGGAAAGGCAAAGAGCCGGCACTCGATCGCCCCGTTGAAGAGCGGCACCTTGCGCGCGACCTTGAGGTGGATGAGCTTGGGCAGCCGCAGGTCGCCGGTGACGAAATAGGCGGTCCAGCCGGAAAAGCGCTGCTTCAGCGCGTCGCCCAGCAGCGGGTAGAACGCGGCGAGTTGCGCAAGGTCGGCCAGGCGCACGCCGTAGGGCGGGTTGGCGACCAGCACGCCGGAACCTGCGGGCGCGGCGCGCGCGAGCAGGTCGGCGGTCGCGGTCTCGACCCATCCATCGACCTGCGCGGTCCGCAGGTTGCCCAGCGTCTTGGCCACGGCGCCCTCGGCGATGTCGCTCGCGAACAGCAGCGGCGCTGCGGGCGCGCTGCGGATGCGGTCGCGCGCGGACTGCTTCATGCGTTGCCACGCCGGACCGTCGAACCACAGCAGCCGCTGGAAGCCGAAGGTGCGCGCGAGCCCGGGCGCGCGATCGGCGGCGATCAATGCGGCCTCCACCAAGATGGTGCCGCTGCCGCACATCGGATCGAGGAAGGGCTGGCCCGGGGTCCAGCCGGTGAGCGCGATCACCCCGGCGGCGAGATTCTCGCGCAGCGGCGCCTCTTCCGCATCGCGCCGGTAGCCGCGCTTGAACAGCGGCTCGCCCGACGTGTCGAGATAGATGGTGGCGTCGCGTTCGGTGAGATGGACGTGCACGCGCACGTCGGGCAGGCGCTTGTCGATCGAGGGCCGCACGCCGGTGTCGTCGCGCAGCCGGTCGCAGACGGCATCCTTGACGCGCAGCGTCGCGAATTCGAGACTTTGCAACGGCGACCGGGTGGCGGCGATGTCGACGCGCAGCGTGCGCGTGGGCAGGAAGTGCGCCTTCCAGTCGATGGCCTTCACCAGCGCGTACAGCGCGTGCTCGTCGGCGTAGGGACCGCCGCCGACGCGCCACAGGATGCGGCTGGCGATCCGGGACTCGAGGTTGGTGCGGCACGCGAGTTCGAGCGGGCCGGTGAAGCCGGCACCGCCGTCGACGGTGGTGACGTCCGCCGCGCCGATGCGCGTCAACTCCGCGGCAAGCACGGTCTCGAGGCCGCGCGGGCAGGGGGCGAAGAAGCGTTCGGCCATGGCGGAAATCCGGTGCGATCAGAACGGCTTGGCCAGCACCAGGTACACGACCGCGACCAGGATCGGCAGCGCGGGAATTTCGTTGATCCAGCGATAGAAGCGATCCGGGCGCGTGTTGCGGTCCGCCGCGAAGACACGCACCATGCGCGCCAGCCAGACCTGGTAGACGACGAGGATGGCAACGAGCAGGAGCTTCACGTGCAGCCAGCGGCCGCCGATGCCGTAGCCCAGCCACAGCCACGCGCCGAACCCGATCGCGGCCAGCATGCTGGGCATCATGATCCCGCGCAGCAGGCGCCGCTCCATCAGCTTGAAGCGCTCGATGCTGATCGCGTCGGTGGCCGTGGCGTGATAGACGAAGAGCCGCGGCAGGTAGAAGAGCCCGGCGAACCATGTCACGACGAACACGACATGCAGTGTCTTGACGATCAGCACGGACGTTCCCACATGCCGGTGATGACGCGTTGCAGCTGCGGCAACCGGCCATGAAAGAAGTGCCCGCAGCCGGGAAACACGGTGATCGGCAACGCCTGCGGGCGCGCCCACGCGAGCACATCCGCAAGCTGCACCACGTCGTCTTCCTCGCCGTGGATCACGATCGTATCGGCGGGCACGGTTTCCAGCGCGAACCGGCCGACCGCGGGCCCGACCAGCACCAGGCGCTGCGCGGCGACGACCCGGGCCACGCGCGTCTGCACGTACGTACCGAAGGAAAATCCCGCCAGCACGACCGGCAGCGCATCGCCCCACCGCTGCCGGCCGGCCGCGAGTGCGGCCAGCGCATCCTGCGTCTCGCCATCGCCATTGTCGAAGGTTCCCGCCGACGCGCCGACGCCGCGGAAATTGAAGCGCAGCGCGGCGTAGCCCAGCGCGAAGAACGTCCGCGCCAGCGTCTGCACCACCTTGTTGTCGAGCGTGCCGCCCTGCAGCGGATGCGGGTGCGCCACCAGCGCGATGCCGACCGGCGCGGTGACGGGCGCATTGAGGATGAGCTCGAGCGGTCCTGCCGGACCGTCGATCGTGACGCGCTCCGCGGACTTCGGCGTCAAATCACCAGCCGCTCGACGACTTCGCCGTGGACGATGTGCCGGTCGATGATCTCGTCGATGTCCTCGCGGTCCACGTAGGTGTACCAGACGCCTTCCGGGTAGACGACGAGCACCGGACCTTCCTCGCAGCGATCGAGGCAGCCCGATGTGTTGATGCGGACCTTGCCGGGGCCGGAGAGTCCCAGCGCCTTGATGCGGCCCTTGGCGTAGCCACGGATGTCGGCCGCACCGGCATCGGCGCAGCATTTCTCGCCGGCTTCGCGTTGGTTGCAGCAGAAGAAGACGTGGCGCTCGAAGTAGCTCATCGGGTCGGCGGCAGGGCGCGCGTTGCGCCGGAGAGTCGGACAGGAGGGAGCGACGATTATAGCGGGTCGCCCGCTCGCCGCTCGCGCGGGTCCCCCCAGCGCGGACGCCCGGCCAGCGCGAACAGCCAGGCCGCAACCGCGAGCGGCCAGGCGAGCAGCATCGATTGCGTCAGGCCGTTGAAGTTGAGCAGGTGCCCGTAACGCCAGCTGAACAGCGTCAGCGACGCACGCGTGAGCGAATGGTCGGCCACGAGGACGGGCAGCAGCAGCGACGCCAGCAGCGCCGTGGCGCACGCCGCGAGTTGCACGGGCCGCGGCATGAACACGATGCACAACAGGATCAGCAGGCCGGCGGCGATGCCGATCGACACCCCGGGCTTGAGCCATGCTTCCCACACGGCGGGCTTCAACAGCAGCATGGCCGAGACACCCTTGACCAGCAGCGCGGCGCCGATCAGCAGCAGCACCGCCCCGCCGATATGGCGCCGGTCGCGCAGCAGCAGCACCAGGAAGAGGCCGACGCCGGTCAGCTGCAGCGCCGACTGCGCGGCCTCGATCACGACGGCCGCCCGGTCCGGGTGCGCGGCGACGGCGCCGGCAGCAAGCCCGGCGGGCAGCGCGTCGGCGTCGAAGGTGACGGCGAAGAGCGGAATCCCGGGATTGATCTGCGCGGCGAGCCAGACCGCCAGCAGCGCGATGCCGATGTCGCCCAGCATGCCCGGCAGGAATACGCGATTGCGAAACGCGGACAGCAGCGTACGCGTGCTCTCGGAGCGCACGATGATCGCCGCCCCGAACGCACCCACCAGCGTGCCCGCCGCATTGGCGAGGAAGTCGATCAGGCTGGCATCGCGCGACGGCAGGAACATCTGCAGCGTCTCGAGGCCGAACGACAGCGTCATGCCGACGGCGAGCGCCCGCGCGGCGCGGGCGGCCGGCGTGGCGCGGCGTGGCGTCAGGGCGACGAAGAGCCCGAACGGGAGATACGCGAGGACGTTGGCCAGCACGTCGAAGCGGGTCCAGCGTGGTGGCCATGGCGCCAACGGCCAGAATGGCGTGCCGTCCGCCGGCGCGAGCCAGGGTGCGAAGGGCTGGAGGCTGGCATAGGCGATGGCAATGCCGTAGAGCAGCGCCAGCGCATGCGGCAGCAACGTGCGCTGCGGGCGCCCCAGCGGGGCCATCAGCGCAACATCCTGCGCACGACCGTGAGGTTTTCGTGCGTCGCCAGTTCCGCAAAGCCGGCCGCGGTGAACATCGACAGCGTGCCGTGATAGTGGTCGGTGGCCGCGGTGGCGTCGGGCGCGGCGTTCCACGGGAAGGCGTCGACCAGCGCGAGGCCGCGCGCGGCAAGATCGGCGACGCCGCCGGCGAGCAGCGCCTTCGCGATGCCCTGGCGCCGCCGCGCGGGCGGGATCACGAAGCAGACGATCGCGGCAGCATCGTGCGGGGCCACCGGCAGCGGTGGTTGGGCGACGCGCATGCGCGCGCAGGCGTGGCGGAGCTTCGAATAGGGCTGGGCGTTCATCCAGCCCACGACCTCGTCGCCGGCGAAGGCCAGGTAGCCCTCCATTTCGCCCGTGGCGATACGGGCCCGCATCGCCATCCGGTTGGCGGCGCCGTCGAAGTCGCTCCAGGTCAGCGCGACCGGTACCTCGTAGTAGTGGCAGTAGCACTTCGCCCATTCCGGATTGTCGGCGAAGGCGGGTCCGCGCTCGTGGTCGAAAAAGGCAAGGTAGTCGCTGCACAGTCCCGGCACCAGCCGCTCGATGCGCAAGGGCGTGGGCACGTCAACGCACCTTGATTTCGGTCCACAGCCGATTCATGAGGCGCCGCTCCTTGCGCGGCAGGTCGCGCAGCTGCTGCAGCTTCGTCATGCCCGCGGCGCTCGGGAACACGGCAGGATTGTCCCGCACCTGCGGCTCGATGTACGCCATCGCCGCAGCATTGGGATTGCCCGAGCCGATCATGTTGGACAGCTGCGCGGCATTCCTGCCCACCAGCATGAAGTTGATGAAGGCGTAGGCGAGATCCGGATTGGGACCGGTCCGGTGCAGCACCATGTTGTCGATGGCCAGCACGGCGCCTTCGCGCGGCGTCGCGTAGCCGATCGTGAACGGCCGCTTGGCGTTGCGGGCATCCTGCGCGGCCTGGAACATGTCGTTGCTGTAGCCATGGGCGAGCGTGATGTTGCCGATCGTCAGTTCCTTGATGTACGACGAGGCGTTGAACGCCGCCCAGTAGGGCTTCGCGCGCAGGATGAGATCGCGCGCCTGCTTCAGCCGCGTTTCGTCGGTCTCGTTGGCGCTGACGCCGAGATGGATCAGTGCGGCGGCGAAGAGTTCGCGCTGCGAATCGAGCACCGTCACCTTGCCCTGCAGCCGCTCGAGGTATTTGGGCTCGAAGATCGCGGCCCAGGTGTCGGTGGGGATGTCCAGCGCCTTCATCCGCTCGGCGTTGTAGCCGAGCAGCGTGACCGAGTAGGCATAGGGTACCGAGAACCGGTTGCCGGGATCGAACCATTGGTTCAGGAATTCCGGCTTGATGTTGTCGAGGCCCTGGATCCGCGCATGATCGAGTTCCCGCAGCGCGCCTTGCGCGATCAGCGTTTCGACCGCACTGCCGGTGGGCACCAGCATGTCGTAGCCGGTGGCGCCCGCCGCGAGCTTGGCCAGCAGTTCCTCGTTGTCCGAGTAGTAGTCCTGCACGAGCCTGCACTTGCAGTACGCCTCGAACGCCTTGGCCGTGTCCTCGGCGAGGTAGTTGTTCCAGTTGAAGAGGCGCAGCTCGCCGGCGCCGGTGCGTGCGGCGCTATTGTCGCCATCGCCCTTCTTCGCATCGTCGGCCGGCTGCTGGCAACCGGGCAGCGCGCCGGCGGCCGCCACGGTCGCCGCCGCCGCAGCCAGCGCCCGCAATACGCGTCGGCGCTCCATCGTCAGCCCTTCCCGCGCAGCGCGTCCGGCGCCAGCTTGCCGGCCAGCACGATCAGCGTCAGCGTCAGCAGCATGAAGAGCGTCGACAGCGCGTTGACTTCCGGCGTGACCGCCACCTTGATCATCGTGTAGATGGTCAGCGGCAGCGTGGGCACGCCGGCGCCGGCAGTGAAGAACGTGATGACGAAGTCGTCGATGGACAGCGTGAAGGCCATCAGCGCGCCGGCGACGACGCCGGGCATGATCAGCGGCAGCGTCACCAGCCGGAAGGTCTGCCAGGGCGTGGCGCCCAGGTCACGCGCCGCCTCGAAGATCGAGTCGTCCATGCCGGACAGCCGCGCGCGGACGATGATCGCGACGAAGCCGATGCAGAACGTCGTGTGCGCGATGATCACCGTCAGCAGCGACAGCGATTCCTCGCCCAGCACGGAGATGAAGAAGATGAGCAGCGACACGCCGAGCAGGATCTCGGGCATCGCCACCGGCGTCAGCGCGAGGATCGGCAGCAGCTTCGACTTGTAGCGGTGCATCGCGATGCCGGCCATTGTGCCGAGCACGGTGGCGAGCCCGGCGGCGACCAGCGCGATGAACAGCGAATTGATCGCCGCGGCACGCATTTCCTGGTTGGCCGCGAGCTTGCGGTACCAGTCGAACGTGAAGCCCACCCACTCGGCGTTGAGCTTCGAGTCGTTGAAGCTGAAGATCACCACGACCACCAGCGGAATGTAGAGGAATGCATACACGGCGATCGCCGTGACCCACAGGAGCGGCGATCTACGCACGGGCCACCCCGCGCTGCGCCAGCCACGAGGCCATCATCGCGATGGCGAGTACCGCGATCGTCAGCATCAGCGACAGCATCGAGCCGAACGGCCAGTCGCGCGTGCCGAGAAAGGATTCCTTGATCAGGTTGCCGACGAGCCAGTCGTCCTTGCCGCCCAGGATCTCGGGGATCGCGAACATGCCGAGCACCGGGATGAACACCAGTGCCGAGCCGGAGAAGATGCCCGGCAACGACAGCGGAAAGGTCACCCGCCAGAAGCGCTGCCACGCATTGGCGCCGAGGTCCTGGGCGGCGTCCAGCAGCGCGGGATCGTGCTTCTCGAGGTTCGTGTAGAGCGGCAGGATCATGAAGGGCAGGTGCACGTACACCATGCCGACGATCACCGCGAAGCGGGAGAACAGGAGGTCGAAGGGCCCCAGGATGATCATCCACGCGTACACGCGCACCAGGAAATTGCTCGCGAAGGGCAGGATCACCAGCAGCACCATCATGTCGCGGTAACGCTTCGGGCTGCGCGCGATCAGCAGCGCGACCGGATAGGCCATCACAAGGCAGATCAGCGTCGTCAGC
>JANNYI010000350.1:0-2305 GCA_031410015.1 Betaproteobacteria bacterium
CTCGCGCGCTTCACCGTGTTCCCGTCGTCGCACTACGTCACCGGCCGCAGCAAGGTGCTGGCCGCCATCGACCAGATCAAGGTGGA
Source organism: Betaproteobacteria bacterium (assembly GCA_031410015.1). Taxonomy (GTDB): domain Bacteria; phylum Pseudomonadota; class Gammaproteobacteria; order Burkholderiales; family Casimicrobiaceae; genus VBCG01. The sequence goes on from JANNYI010000350.1 coordinate 87, forward strand.
GCTGCACGGGCAGAAGGATTACTTCGTCGGCCAGATGAAACTGATCGAGGCGCAGCGCATCGAGCAGCGCACGCGCTTCGACCTCGAGATGATGACGGAGATCGGCTACTGCAAGGGCATCGAGAATTACTCGCGCTACCTGTCGGGCCGCAAGCCCGGTGAGCCGCCGCCCACGCTGATCGACTACCTGCCGCCCGGTGCGCTGATGTTCGTCGACGAGTCGCACGTCACCATCCCGCAGGTGGGCGGCATGTACAAGGGCGATCGCGCGCGGAAGGAAAACCTCGTCAACTACGGCTTCCGGTTGCCGTCGGCACTCGACAACCGGCCGCTGCGTTTCGACGAATTCGAAAAACTGCTGCCGCAGACCATTTTCGTGTCGGCCACGCCGGCCGTCTACGAAAAAACGCATGCGGGGCAGGTCGTGGAGCAGCTCGTGCGTCCCACGGGTCTCGTCGATCCCATTCTGTCGGTGCGGCCGGCCGCAACGCAGGTCGACGATCTGCTGTCGGAAATCCGCATCCGGGTCGACAAGGCCGAGCGCGTGCTGGTCACCACGCTCACCAAGCGCATGGCAGAGGACTTGACCGACTACCTCGGCGAGAACGGTGTGCGCGTGCGCTACCTGCACTCGGACATCGACACCGTCGAGCGCGTGGAGATCATCCGCGACCTGCGCCTGGGCGAGTTCGACGTGCTGGTGGGCATCAACCTGCTGCGCGAGGGCCTCGACATTCCCGAGGTGTCGCTGGTGGCCATCCTCGATGCCGACAAGGAAGGATTCCTGCGCTCCGAGCGCTCGCTCATCCAGACCATCGGCCGCGCCGCGCGCCACATTAACGGCATGGCCATCCTGTATGCCGACAGGGTCACCGATTCGATGAAGCTTGCCATCGACGAAACCGATCGCCGGCGCGCCAGGCAGGTGGCCTGGAACCTCAAGATGGGCATCACGCCCATCGGCGTGCAAAAGCGCATCAAGGACCTGATCGAGGGTGTCTACGATCCGGACGAGGCCAAGAAGGAACAGCGCGCCGCGCAGGCCAAGGCCAAGTACGAGGCCATGCCCGAAAAGGACATGGAGCGCGAGCTGAAGGCGCTCGAAAAACTGATGGTCGAGGCCGCGCGCAACCTGGAGTTCGAGAAGGCCGCCGAGCTGCGCGACCGCCTGCACGCATTGAAGCAGCAGATGTTCGGGATCGCCTTGCCGATCGACCTGTAACGACTCGGGAGTTGTCATGAAACTGATTGACAAGGTGGCCGTCGTCACGGGTGCCGCCAGCGGCCTCGGCAAGGCCATTGCGCTGCGTTACGTGCAGGAGGGCGCACGCGTCGCGATCGCCGATCTCAATCTCGACGCTGCCAACGCCGTCGCCGCGGAGATCAACGCAGCCGGCGGCAAGGCGATGGGCATCGCGATGGACGTCACCAGTGAAGAGCAGGTCGACGCGGGCATCGAGGCGATCGCCGCGGCGCTGGGCGGCATCGACATCCTCGTCAGCAATGCCGGCATCCAGATCGTGCATCCGGTGGAGGAATTCACCTACGCCGACTGGAAGAAGATGCTGGCCATCCACGTCGACGGTGCGTTCCTCACGTCGCGCGCATGCCTGAAGCACATGTACAGCCAGGGGCGCGGTGGCAGCATCATCCTGATGGGCTCGGTGCATTCCAAGCTCGCGTCGAAACTGAAGGCGCCCTACGTCACGGCAAAGCACGGCCTGATCGGACTGGCCAAGGTGATCGCGGAGGAGGGCGGCACGCGAGGCGTGCGTGCCAATGTGATCTGCCCTGGCTTCGTGCGCACGCCGCTCGTCGACAAGCAGATCCCGGAGCAGGCGAAGATCCTGGGCATCTCCGAGGACGACGTGATCAGGAAGGTGATGCTGAAGGACACGGTGGACGGCGAGTTCACCACGCTCGAGGATGTGGCTGAGGTCGCGCTGCTGTTCGCCGCGTTTCCCAGCAACGCGCTGACGGGACAGTCGCTGGTGGTGAGCCACGGCTGGTTCATGCAGTAGCGCGGGGACCCCTCACCAGATGCCAGCGGCAATCCCCGCCGCCAGCGTCGCGGCGAGCTCGCGGCATTGCGCCATCGTGGCAGGCGGTATCTGCACCGCCTGGGCCGTGATGCCGCTGCGATACACGAGGCCGGGCAGCACCTTGCGCATGCGCAGGCCGGTGATGATGCGGTCGGTCTGCCGCATCGCGCCCTCGCC
>JANNYI010000351.1:0-12376 GCA_031410015.1 Betaproteobacteria bacterium
CTACCGATTCATGGTTCCCGCCGGCCGCTGCCAGCACCTGGGGCCATGACGAGATTGCAATTCGCGCGCGGGGCGCGTTCGCGAACCCTCAAGGCGTGCGCGCGGGCAGCTGCACCACCTGTTCGCGCTCCACGCGAAAGGCCATCAGGTCCTCCCCGATCAGCAGCGGCCCGTCATAGGTCTTGCGCGTCATTTCGAACACGTCCTTCTCGGTCAGGGCCGGAATGGCCGGCGTGCCCAGCAGCACGAAGTGGTAGTACACCGCGAGCTTCGGCTTGACTCGCGTGAAGACGACACCGGCCTCATCGGGCTTGGTGTGGTGGTCGAGGATGACCTTGAACACGGGGGACTTCAGCAGCTCTTCGTTGACGGCTGCCACCTGGTGAATGAGCAGGCTGGTTCCCTGCGCGTGCTTGATCAGGTTATCGCTGAAGCGCGTGTCGCCGGAAATCGTGACGGAGCGCCCTGCATAATCGACGCGAAACCCGAAGGCTGGCTTCAGCAGATCGCCATGATCGACGTCAAAGGCGGTGACCTTCACCCCGCCGTTGTCGTAGACGACGCCTTCCTTGACCTCCGTCACCTCGGGCCGGACATTGGCCGGGTCGAGATTCTGATCGGCGATCCGGGCCTTGATGTCCCAGTCGTAGGCGACGACCAGTCCATCCATCAGGCCTCTGGTCCCCGCGGGTCCATGCACGCGAAACGGTCCCTTGCGTTGCGCAAACGGGGTTTCGAGCCAACCGGTCAGCCACAGATCGGGAATGCCGACGACGTGATCCGAATGCAGGTGCGTCAGGAACAATACGTCCACGGCGCCAAGGCGCACGCCGGATTGCAGCAGCCGCTGCGTGGCGCCGCGGCCACAGTCGAAGAGCAGGGTCTTGCCTCCCGCCTGCACCAATACTGCAGGGCCGAAGCGTCGCATCACCGGCGGCGGACTCCCCGTGCCCAGCAACGTGACGCGGAACTCGTCGGATGCGACCGGCTGCGCCGACACGCCAGCGGGCACGACAAACGCGAGCGCGGCAACCAGCGTCAACACCCATCTGCACTTCAGTTGCATCGCGTCCTCGCATTCGGTTTCATCACGTCCCGGCACCAAGGTATCAGCAACGGCGCGTGCGTCGCTGCCTACTCGGCCTTCGCCCCCGATTCCTTGATCGCCTGCGCCCATTTCGGCACCTCGGACTTGAGGAATGTCGTGAACTCCGCCGGAGTGTTCCGGCTGTAATCGAGAGCCTGCTGGGCGAATTTTTCGCGGACGTCGGGCATTTCGAGGATGCGATTGATATCCGCATTGAGTCGATTGACGATGTCCGGTGGCGTACCTGCCGGCGCGAAGAATCCGAACCACGTCAGGTCATCGAAGCCCGAAAAACCCTGTTCATTGACCGTGGGCACGTCCGGCAGTGCCGGCGATCGCGCCGCGCTGGTAACCGCAATCGGGCGCACCTTGCCGGCCTTGACCTGCGGCACGGCAGGCGGCATCGAGGTGCTGGAAATCTGCGTGTGCCCCGCAACCGCGGCACCCACCGCCTGTGCCGGTTGAAACGGCACGTGCGTGATCTCGACCTTGGCAGCCGTCTTCAGCCGCTCCATCGTCAGGTGCGTCGTGGTGCCGATGCCGGAGGATGCATACGACAGCGGTTCCTTGCGTGCCAGTGCCACCAGTTCCGCCAGGTTCTTCGCAGCCACGGCGGGGTTCACGGTGATGATGTTGGGCGTGCTGGCGGCCAGGATCACCGGCATGAAATCCTTGAAGGGGTCGTAGCCCGCATTGGGATAGAGGCTGGGGTTGACCGCGAACGCGACACTGGTCACGAGCAGCGTGTAGCCATTGGGCGCGGCGTTCTTGACCTGCTGCGCCGCAATGTTGCCCCCGGCGCCACCCTTGTTCTCAACGACTACACTCTGCGCCAGCAATTCGGAAAGCTTCTGCGCAACGATGCGCGCGACGATATCGGTGGAACTGCCGGCCGCGAAACCGACGACCAGCGTTAAGGGCTTCTGTTTCGGCCAGTCCTGGGCGATGGTTGCTGGCGCACCCAGCACAAGCGCGGCTGCCAGCATGATCGAGGCGAGCGTCGGAACCGGTTTCATCGTGATCCTCCCTTTGCAGTTTTTCCTGATGCGTCGCGCATCGGTACGTCGCCCGTCTTCAGGATGATGTTGGCGGTGAGCCTGTAGTGCTCGGTGAGCAGCGCCACAGCCGTGTCGGCATCGCGCCTGAATACCGCCTGCGCGATCGATTCGTGCTCGTCTTTTTCCTTGCGCTTCGGATAGATGCGCTGGACGGCAAGCTGTCGATAGCGATACGCCTGGTCGGCCAGCTGGTCGCAGAACGACAGGAGCCAGCGTGAACCGCAACCGGCGATCAGGCTGCGATGGAAGGCGCGGTGCAGCCGCTCCCACTCCGGGTTCTCATGGTATTCCGCCGGCGAGGTGGAACGCGGTATCCGCGCCAGGCGATGCAGCGCGACGAGCACGCCTTCCTCCCACTCGGGCGCGAACACCCGCATCGACTCGCGCAATCCGGTCTCCTCGAGCCAGCAGCGGGTACGGGTGAGTTCCACCAGATCTTCCGCGCTGGCTGCCGCGACGTAGAAGCCCCGCTGGTCCCGACGCTGGACCAGTCCATCGGACGACAGCCGATTCAGCGCCTCGCGCACCGGACTGTTGCCGGCCTCGTACCTCTGGCTGACGAATTCGATCCGCAGCTTGTGCCCGGGTACGAGTTCACCGCGCAGGATGTCGCCGCGCAGCCGCTCATAGACGCTGCTGGCCAGCGTCACCGGCGCGGCAGCGCCGTCATTGCCTGCTTGCGCGATCACGGACGATTCTTCCATCGGGTGCGTCATCTCCAGAAAGGCGGTGAGCATGCGGGAGCACTTTCGCTCGTGTGGCGATTATCGATGAAAATATACTGTTTGTACATTTTATCGATATTCCTTAGACTGCGATCCGTGGTGGCCGTGCGGTACTTCCCGGCGCACCGATGTCCACCGGTCACTCTTCCCGCGGAGCGCATGGATGCGCAACATCAGCCTCGACAACATCACGGATGCCGTCCACGCGTCGTTCAAGGACGCGGCGGACCCCCGCCAGCGGGAGGTGCTCAGGAGCCTTGTGTCCCACCTGCATGCCTTTGCCCGCGAGGTCCACCTCACGCACGACGAATGGAACGCGGGGATCGACTTTCTGTGGCGCGCGGGCAGGATCAGCGACGAGCGCCGCAACGAATTCATCCTGACCAGCGACGTGCTGGGGCTGTCGTCGCTGGTCGACATCCTCAACGGCTCGCCGAAGGGCACGGAAAGCAGCGTGCTCGGTCCGTTCTATGTGGCAAACGCCCCCCTGGTTCCGGTCGGCGCCAGCATCGTCGGCGACAACGGCGGGGAACGGGTGCTGTTGCGCGGGCGCGTGTCGGACCTTGCAGGACGTCCGGTAGCCGGCGCACTGCTCGACTTCTGGCAGACCGACGCCGACGGCATCTATTCGCAGATGGCCCCGGCCAAGTCGCCCTTCAATCTGCGCTGCCGGATGCACAGCGATGCCGACGGGCGCTATGCCCTTGTCACCGTGAAGCCGCGCTGCTACTCCGTGCCGTATGACGGCCCCGTCGGCGACCTGCTGCGCACCGGCGGGCGCCATGCGTGGCGGCCGTCGCACTTCCATGTGCTGGTCACGGCGCCCGGATTCCGGCGCCTCGTCACCGAGATCTTCGCCGACGACGACCCCTATATCGATGGGGATGCCGTATTCGGCGTGCGCCGTTCGCTTGTCGCGCACTTTGCGCGTCGCGATGATGCCGCGGCAGCCGCCCCGGTCGTTATCGAGGCCCCGTATGTCGAAGTGAACTTCGACTTCCGTCTCGATCCTGCGGACGCCGGGTCGTGAACGCAGCGCCGGAGTCCGCCGCCGCAGAGCGCGCCGCGCAGGCACGTCTCTCGCGCCTGCCCGACCTCACGCCCGGTCTCATGTTTTGCAAGGCGCGCACTCGGCGCCGCCCTGTTCCTCGTCGAACCGCTTCACCTACCTGCAGGAGCGCCAATGGCGAAAGCACAACGGGCATTGATGATCGGAGGCGGCACGATGGGCAGCAGCGTGGCCATCGTGTTTCTGGCGGGTGGCTGGCACGTCGACGTCGTGTCACCCACGGTGGCAACACGGGAGAGTCTCGGCAAGCGGGTCGGGCAGGGCCTGGCGCGGATGGGGAAGGCCTTCGATCCGGCGCTGCTGGCTGCGCATGCCGACTTTTCGACCGTGCCGTGGGCGGACATCGACATCATCGTCGAGAATGTGACCGAGGATCTGGCGCAGAAGCGCGCGGTCTTTGCCGAGCTCGTGCGGCATGCCAGGCCCGACACACCCTTGACCAGCAACTCATCAAGCTACCCGATCAGCGAGATCGCGCAGGGCCTGCCGACGCAGGAACGCATGATGGGCCTGCACTTCTACATGCCGGCGTTCCTGATTCCGCTGGTGGAGATCGTGCGCGCCGAGGCCACCGATGTGGCCCTCGCCGAGCGCGTGGGCGAGTGGATGTGGGCGCTGGGCAAGCGACCCGTGCAGGTGAAGCGGGACATCGCCGGCTTTCTTGCCAACCGCGTGCAGCACGCGTTGATCCGCGAAGCGGTCAACATGCTCGAAATGGGCATCGCTTCGCCGCAGGACATCGACGCGGCGATCCGCTACAGCTTCGGGTTCCGGCTCGCCGCGGCAGGACCGCTGATGCAGCGTGAACACGCGGGATGGGACATGTCCTGCTCGGTGGCAAAAAGCCTGTACCCGCACCTGTCGACGATGAGCGGACCCCCGCCCGTGGTCGAAGCGCTCATCGAGCGTGGTCACTTCGGCATGAAGAGCGGGCACGGTCTCTACCCATGGGACGCCGCCTCGATCGCCAGGGAAAAGGAGCGCTACGAGAAGGCGCTGCAGGCGGTGCTGGCCGTGTTCGAGCGCGAGGGATTACAGTAACGCGATTCAGCGTGGCTGCGTCGAGGCCCAAGTCAGGTCCACCGTTACAAGGAGATTCCCCATGTTCCGCGTGATGTTGCGAATTCTCTTCTGTGCCCTTCTGGTCGCGGCCCCATCGATCCACGCGCAGACCTATCCGACCAAGTCCATTCGCCTGATCTGTCCGTTCCCGCCGGGTGGCGCTGTCGACATCGCTTCGCGCGCGATTGCTGCCGAAATGTCGAAGTCGATGGGGCAGCAGGTGATCGTCGACAACAAGCCCGGCGCCGGCGGCAACATCGGTGGCGTGGAAGCAGCGCGGGCCGCACCCGACGGCTACACCATCTTCATGACCACCAGCGGCATCAACGCAATCAATCCGGCGCTGTACGCGAAGATGCCGTTCGATCCGAACAAGGACCTCACGGCAGTGTCGGCACTGGTTTCGCTGTCGAACGTGCTGGTGGTGCACCCGTCGGTCAAGGCCAATTCGGTCGCCGAGGTCATCGCGCTCGCCAGGGCCCAACCCGGCATGCTCAACTACGCCTCGAGCGGCAGCGGCACCAGCATCCACATGTCCGCGGAGATGTTCAAATCGATGGCCAAGGTGGACATCCTGCACATCCCCTACAAGGGCAGCGCGCCGGCGGTGACCGATCTGCTCGGCGGCCAGGTGATGATGATGTTCGACAACATCCCGTCCGCGCTGCCGCAGATCAAGGCGGGCAAACTGCGTGGGCTCGCGACCACCGGTGCCAGGCGCGACCCGGCGTTGCCCGACCTGCCGACCATCGCCGAGGCGGGTGTGTCCGGCTACGAATCGGGCGTCTGGTTCGGCCTGATGGCACCCGCCGGGACACCGAAGGACATCATCGCGAAGCTCAATGCCGAAGCGGTCAAGGGCGTGCGCTCACCCGAATTCGTGAAGCGGATGAGCGATCTGGGCTACGTGATGATCGGCAGCACGCCCGAGGAAATGACGGACATGCTCAAGGTGGAGATCAACCGCTGGGAGCCGATCGTGAAGGCATCGGGCGCGCGGGCGGACTGAGCGCAAGCGCGCCGGTTACGCCCAGGGCAGCGATCGCCGCAGCGGTGGCCACAATGCGCCGAGGCGGTCACGCGCCTGCGGGGCGCGGCGGGGAGGTGCGGTGATATCCACGCCGGCACAGGTATCCTTGCGCCATGCCCGCCGACCTTGCCACCCTGCCGCCGCTCGACTCGGTGCCCGCGCTGGCGGAACGCTACGATACGATCGCCTACGCCGCGCAGGCCCACGCGCAGACGCACCCGGCGCAGCTCGCCGCCGTGGCATTGCTGCTCGGCCTGCAAACGCCGCCGGTGGCGACGTGCCGGGTCCTGGAAGTGGGCTGCGCGGATGGCACCAACCTGCTGCCGATGGCGGCGTCGCTGCCGGAGGCACGCTTCACCGGCTGCGATCTTTCCGCGCAGGCCATTGCGCGCGCGACGCAGGCTGCGGCGGATCTTGGCCTTGCCAACGTCACGCTGCTGCACCAGGACCTGCGCGAACTGGTCGGCGCGGACGGGACGTTCGACTACATCGTCGCGCACGGCGTGTATTCGTGGGTGCCCGCACCCGTGCGCGAAGCGCTGCTGGCGCTGGCCGCACGGCGGCTTGCCCCCAACGGCGTGATGTTCGTCAGTTACAACACCTACCCCGGGTGCCATGTACGGCAGGCAGCGTGGGCAATCCTGCACGCGCACGTGGATGCGCTGCCGACGGCGCGCGAACGGCTCGACGCGGCACGCGCGTTGTGCGCGCTGCTGGCGCAACCCGGTGCGACGCAGACCGGGAACGACGCGTTCATCCGCGCGGAGTTTGCGCGGTTGGCTGCGCAAACCGACAGCGCGCTGTATCACGACGACCTGGCGGTGCCGAACCAGCCGTTCTGGTTCCACGAATTTGCGGCCGCGCTGGCGCCCCATGGCCTGGCATGGCTGGGCGAAACGAAGCTGTCGATGATGACGCCGGCGGGACTGTCGCCACAGGTCGCGCAATTCGTCGCGGGCATGGAGCGGCTGGCGCGGGAGCAATACCTCGACTATGCGCGGATGCGCCGGTTTCGGCAGTCGCTCGTATGCCGCGCCGATGCGCCGGCCATGGCAACGAGCATCGAGGCGCGCATCGCCGGCATGCAGGTCGCCGCGTCGATCTCGCTGGTGCGCGCGGCAGCCGAAGACCCGGCGTTGCTCGGCCATGCAGCGGATGAGACACCGGCCGTGCGCGACAACCGGGCGCTGCTGCAATGGCTGGTCGACCGGGCGCCGGGCATCGTGCCTGTGGCCGAGGCCATGGCGGCGTACCGGCAGCACGCGCCCGCTGCGGCACGGCCGGCGTCAGCGCTGCTGGTCGACGCCTGCTACGCGGGCATGGTGGATCTGCATGTGCACCCGCCGACGCTGGCATCCGCGCCTGGCGCCTTCCCTTGCGCCAGTGCGATCGTGCGGTGGCAGGTTGCCCGCCAGGCCAGCGTGACCAATCTTCGTCACGAAACGCTGAGCATCGACGATCCGCTGGCGCGCCGCCTGTTGGCGGCGATGGACGGGACGCGCTCGCGCGACGAGCTGGTCGCCATGGTCGCGGAAGCGCTGCCCGCGCCGGAGCGCACTACCGCGCAGGCACGGGTTGCGACCTATCTGTCGCACTTCACGCTGCATGCCTTGCTGAGCGCGTAGCGCACAGGGCAGTTACGCGGGGCCGCCCCCGCGCGATCGCGAACACCCGTCGCGGGCCGCCGCCTTCACTTGCGCGGCGCCTTGGCCGCCTCGGCCTTGACCGAGCGGAACACGGGCCCCCAGATCGGATGACCGGCTTCTGCCGGTTCGAGCTCGAACTGCGGATCGATGGCAAAGGCCTTGCGAAATTCGTCGCGGCACGCCGGGATGCGCGACGACACGCAGTTGATGAACGCAAGATACTTGTGCGCCTTTACCTGTTCGGCGCGTCCGGCGAGCCCGAAATTCAACGCCGCCTGCAGCTGCCGCGCCGCGCTCTTGTAATCGCCGTCCTCGTAGCTCTTGATGCCCTTGACGAGTTCCTGCTCGGCCAGACCGAGCACGGGCTCGACCGGCCTGGCTGCGGCGGGGTCCGGGGCACTGGAAACCAGCGGCGGCGATGGCGCGGGCGCAGACGGCGCGCCCGTGGCGCCGCCATCCGGCCCCTTGACGGCCGGCGCGCCGCAGCCCGCAACCCACGCCGCCGCGAGCAGCGTCGCGGCGACCTTGGCAACCATCGTGCGTCGAGCGTTCATTGGAATTTATGCCGGATCCGGAAACTGTTCTGCGTCGCGAGGTCGATGGTCTCACGATAGGCGGGAAACGTCGTGTTGCGAATCTCGACGACGTACTTCCCCGGCGCGAGCCTGAGTTCGGTGAGCGGCGGCGACACGCCCATCTTCCTGCCGTTGACATAGACCTCGCCCCACGGCGCAACGGCGATCCCGAGCACCGCAGTTGGCTTGGGCACGACAACATCGGGCTTCACCGCGGGCAATTCGGTTGCAGGCGCCGCCGATGCCGCTGCAGGCGATGCGACCCTGGCCGGCGAGGATGCCGGGGCTGCCGACGCCGTCGTTGCCGGTTCCGCACGCGCGGCCGGCGAGGTTGGCGCAAGCGGCGGCAGCGGCATGGCCGAGATCCTTCCGGCTTCGCCATTGCCGGCCTTGGCTGCCGCAGGCTCGACGGCGGCCGCGACGGGCGCAGGTGCCGGCGTGCCGGCCCCACGCGGCCACAACGTCACGCCGGCGATCAGCGCCAGCAGCAGCGCGGGAATGGCCAGCAACGCCGGGTTGCGCCAGCGCGGCGATACCATGGCCGGTCCGGTGGGCAACAGCGGTGGCGGTGCCTCGAGCATCGGTACCAGCACCTCCGGCGCCGACGCGTCCGGCGTTGAAGGCGGCACCGCGTCGTGCGCCGGTGGAACTGCTTCGGGTGTCGCCGCCAGGGGCGCTGTTGACGATGCGGGCGCCGGTGCAGATGCTGCCAATGGTGCGATTGCGGGCGCTGGCGCGGGCACTGCCGATGTTGCGGGCACTGCCGATGTTGCGGGCACTGCCGATGTTGCGGGCGCTGACGATGTTGCGGGCACTGCCGATGGCACCGAACGCGCCTCGGGTGGCGCCGCAGCCGCCGAGGCTTCAGGCGGGCTCGCACGCGCGCCAAGCGCTGCGAAATTGCGCAGGTCGGCCGCCATCTCGGCCGCGTTGCGGTAGCGCTCCGCAGGGTCCTTGGCCAGCGCCGTCGCGACGATGAAGTCGAACGCGTGCGGAATGTTGCGATTGCGGCTGCTGGGCGCCATCGGCATCACGCTCAGGATCTGATAGAGCAGCGAGTTGAGATCCTTGCCCATGAAGGGCGGCAATCCCGTCAGCATCTCGTAGAGCACCGCGCCCAGCGAGAAGATATCGGAGCGCCCGTCGACATGATCGCCGCGCACGCGTTCGGGGGAAATGTACTTGGGCGAGCCGAACACGGTACCGGCCAGCGTGCGCGTGCCGCTCGGCATCAACGCAATGCCGAAGTCGGTGATCTTCACGAGGCCGTTCTCCAGCACCATGATGTTGGCGGGCTTGATGTCGCGATGCACGATGCCTTTGTCGTGCGCGAACGCAAGGCCGTCGGCGATCTGCGCGGCGATGTCCGCGATCCTCGCCATGGGCAGCACCGTGCCGGAGTCGAGGATCTCCCGCAGCGATTGTCCACCGAGGAATTCCATCGCGATGTAGGCAACGTTGCCGCTTTCGCCGACGTCGTGGATCGTGACGATATTGGGATGGTTCAAGCCGCCGGCCGAGCGCGCCTCGCGAAAGAAGCGCTGGCGATAGGCCAGCGCTTCGGCACCGGCCTCGACGCCGATGGTCTTCAGCGCGACCAGGCGGTCGATCAGCGGATCGCGTGCTTTGTACACGACACCCATGGCGCCGCTGCCGAGTTCCCCCAGGACCTCGTAGCGGCTGATCTGCAATGGCTGTGCCGTTGTAGTCATCGTCGTGTGCACTTTACGCCCGTCCCGAATGGCGAGCGGCTTCGCGCACCGTCGCACGGGCGACCGCCCGGCGCCGGCCTGCGCGCAACGGCGCATTTTCCGTTGGATCGGACCGCAGCCTGCATGGGATACTTTTGTACGCGCACGCCATCTTTCCAGTATCGAACCGACCATTCCCGCCAGCGTCCCTGCCCACATCGGACCATGTCACATCTGATCATCGAAGCTGCCGGCCTCTCCGACGTCGGCAGCGTCCGCCAGTACAACGAGGACAGCATCCTGCTCGATGCCGAACGCGGCCTCATGGTGCTTGCCGACGGCATGGGCGGTCATCGTGCCGGCGAGGTGGCCAGCCGGATGGCCATCGAATCGCTGCTGACCACGCTCCACGACAAGGTTGCGCTGTTCAGCCCGGATGACGACCCGGTTACGCTGCGACCGGTAGTCGAACAAAGCATAATCCGCGCCAATGATGAAATCTTTGCTGCAGCGCAATCCAATCCGAACTGGCACGGGATGGGCACCACGCTCGCCGTGGCCGTGTTCCATGGCCGCCGGGTCACGCTGGCCCACGTTGGTGACTCGCGCATCTACCGGCTGCGCTTCAACCGGCTGCAACTCCTGACCCGCGACGATTCGCTGCTGCGCGACCAGGTCGAACTGGGCCTGATCGCCGTCGCCGACGCCAGCAGCTCGCACAACCGGAATCTCGTCACCCGCGCCGTCGGCATCGAAGCCCAGGTGCAGCCGCACCTGCGCGACGACGAAATCCTGGCCGGCGATCTCTACCTGCTGTGCTCTGACGGCCTCAACGATCTCGTCGACGACAGCGACATCGAACTGATCATGAATTCGCTCAAGGTGAATCTGCCGTTGGCCGTGCACCATCTGGTGCAGGCGGCCAAGGATAACGGCGGCCACGACAACATTTCCGCGATCCTGGTGAGGCTGCGCGAAGCCGCGCCCGCCGAGGCGCCCCGCGGCTGGCTGGGCCGCCTGCGCGCCTGGTGGCGTTCCGGAGTGGGGGGCTGAGGATGGCCAAGCTCGTGCTCAGCACCGACGGCAACGTGGTGTTCCAGTACTTCCTCGACAACGACCGCCTCGGCATCGGCCGCCGCGCGCTCAATCAGGTGGTCATCGACGACCCCGCGGTCAGCCTCGCCCATGCCGTCATCGTGCCGGTGGGCAATGACCACATCCTCGAAGACCTCGGCAGCGCCAGCGGCACGTTCGTCAACGGCAACCGCATCGAGCGCCATATTCTCCAGCACGGCGACGTGATCGAATTCGGCAAGTACAACCTGCGCTACATGAATCCGCGCGCGTCCGCCGAAACGGATCTCGATCGCACGATGATCTTTGCCGGACTGCAGTCAGTCGCCGCACCGGGACCCGACGATCCACGGCCGTCGCCGGAGCGCCTGCGCATTCCCACCGCGCGGCCCGCGCGCGCCCGCACGCCGAAGGCGCGCGTGGTATTCACGGTCGGACCGCGGGCGCGCAGCACCGTCGAGCTCGATCGTGTGGTCACGATGTTCGGCAAGCCGGGCGTGCGGATGGCAGTGGTCACGCGGCGGCCCCACGGCTTCTTCATCACCCATGTCGAGGGGGACAAACATCCCCGCGTGAACGGCAGGCGCATCGGCGCGGAACCCCGGCAGCTGCGCGGCGGCGACGAATTCGAGGTCGGCGACGAGCGGGTGGAGTTCAAGCAGGACTAGGCTGCTCCGGGCGGCATCGCGCCGGTCCCATAGCGTTGCTCCAGCGCGTCGTATGCCGCCTTGTCCACGAGGCGCTGCCGTTCGTCGAACGTGGCAAGCTGGTGCCTGACGCGGTCGAGTTCGCCGTCGCGGCGCAACGCGCCGAGCGCGTTCTGCATGCCCCACAGCGCGCCCTGCAACGCCGCATTGGCATAGAGCACCATGCCGAAGCGCATCCGCTGCAGTTCGGCGCGGGGCACGAGCGGCGTCCTGCCGCCGAAAACGAGGTTCGCGACCTGCGGCACGGGCAGCTCTGCCGCGATGCGCGCGAGCTCCGGCACGCCCACGGGGGCCTCGACGAAGGTGGCGTCCGCGCCCGCCTGCGCATACAGCCGCGCGCGGTCGAGCGCCGCTTCGAGGCCATCGCTCGCGCGTGCGTCCGTGCGCGCAATGATCTGGAAATCGGCGTCGCGGCGCGTGTCGACCGCCGCGCGGATCTTCTGTGCCATGTCGGCTGCCGGAATCACGTCCTTGCCGTCGAAGTGGCCGCATTTCTTGGGAAACACCTGGTCCTCGAGCTGGATGCCGTTGGCGCCGCTGCGCTCGAGCACGCGCACCGTGCGCACCGTGTTGACGGGATTGCCGAAGCCCGTATCGCCGTCGACGATCAGCGGCTGCTCGACCACGTCGCGGATCGCGGCGACCTGATCGG
>JANNYI010000352.1:0-10647 GCA_031410015.1 Betaproteobacteria bacterium
CCCGTTACCAACGCCGACGTCTCGGCCGTCACCAAGTTCCTCGCGGCACCAGAACGTCGCCACCTTCGGTGCCGCAAGCGCGGCAATACGATCGCAATCGAGTCCGGACCCGCTGCCGACCGAATTCCTCACCTACGCGTCCGCAAGCTCTCGCCGAAGAATTGGGGCGTCGACGCAGCCACTCACACCGGCAGGTGGGAGCGAATGCCGTTCCAGGGCCAATTGCTCGAAGTGCTGCCGCGACCGATCCTGCTGTTCTGTCGCAGCGGTACCCGTTCGGCCAACCTGTTCGCCCAAGCCAGCCAGCGCTGAGCCGGCGTGCGGGTTAGACCGCCTGCCATCGCGCAGGGCGGCACCTAGAATCGCCCGGTTTCAACGACCTGGGGCAGCGGTGCAAGGCCTACTCAAACTCTCGCAAGGCATCGACCGGCTGAGTGAATTCATCGGCCGCCATGTCGCCTGGCTGGTGCTTGCCGCTGTGCTCATCAGCGCCGTCAACGCGATCGTGCGCAAGGTCTTCGATACCAGTTCGAACGCCTTCCTCGAGATTCAGTGGTACCTGTTCGCCGCGGTTTTCCTGCTCGCCGCCGGCTACACCATGCTGCGTCAGGAGCACGTGAAGATCGATGTCCTGCTGCACCGCTTCTCACGGCCGACGCAGACCAAGATAGAAATCTTCGGCATCGTCGCCTTTCTCTTTCCCTTCGTCTTCTCGGTCATTCACCTGGCGTGGCCGCTGGTGGCCCGGGCCTATTTCAGCGGCGAGATGTCGGAGAACGCCGGCGGCCTGATCCGCTGGCCGGTTTATGCGCTGCTGCCGCTGGGTTTTGTGTTGTTGGGTGCACAGGGTGTGTCGGAGCTGATCAAACGGGTGGCCTTTCTCAAGGGCCTGGCTGACGACCCGGGCAAGAAGAAGCAGGAGAAGACGGCCGAGGAAGAACTTGCCGAGGCCATCCGCGCCGCGGCCGAGGGAGCCAAGCCATGAGCGAGTTCATCCTCGCCAACCTGGCCCCGATCATGTTCAGCGGGCTGGTGGTCTTCTTGCTGATGGGTTTCTCGGTGGCGTTTTCGCTCGCCGCCTGCGGCCTGTTCTTCGGCTGGGTCGGCGTCTCGCTGGGCATCCCGGGCATGGAGGGCCTGTTGCAGGCGCTGCCGTTGCGAATTTTCGGGATCATGAAGAACGATACGCTGCTGGCGATTCCGTTCTTTACCTTCATGGGCCTGATCCTCGAGCGCTCGGGCATGGCCGAGGACCTGCTCGACACGATCGGCCAGCTGTTCGGCCCGATTCGCGGCGGCCTCGCCTACGCGGTGATCTTTGTCGGTGCGCTGCTCGCGGCGACCACCGGCGTGGTGGCCGCTTCCGTCATTGCGATGGGCCTGATTTCGCTGCCGATCATGCTTCGCTATGGCTACGACCGGCGCTTCGCATCGGGCACGATTGCCGCATCGGGCACGCTGGCGCAGATTATCCCGCCGTCGCTGGTGCTGATCATCATGGCCGACCAGTTGGGCCGCTCGGTGGGCGACATGTACGCCGGGGCGTTCATTCCCGGTATCGTGCTGGCCGGCCTGTACACCCTTTACACGCTGCTCGTTTCGATCTTCAAGCCGGCGTGGGTGCCTGCGCTGCCGGAAGAAGCGCGTACGCTGCGCGAGCCCGATGGTTCCGAGGGCAATCGCTCGCTCGGCATCCTGGCGCTGGTCTCGATTGCCGCGGCCGTCGCGTTCTGGCAGCTCTACTACAACCGCCTGCATCCGGAAGTCACCACCGATATCCGCCTCGTCCTGTGCGTAAGCATCGGCACCGCCGTCGCGTTCTTCGCTGCGGTGATCAACAAGGTCCTGAAGCTCGGCCTGTTGTCGCGGCTGGCCGAACGCGTGGTGTTCGTGCTGATCCCGCCGCTCGCCCTGATCTTTCTTGTCCTCGGCACGATCTTTCTGGGTGTCGCCACCCCGACCGAGGGTGGCGCCATGGGCGCAGCCGGAGCGCTCATCATGGCCATCGGGCGCCGGCGCCTCTCGATGAAACTCATGCGGCAGGCGATGGACTCGACGGCCAAGCTGACCACCTTCGTCGTGTTCATCCTGATCGGTGCCCGGATCTTCAGTCTGACGTTCTACGGCGTGGACGGCCACAAGTGGGTCGAGCACCTGCTGCTCGACCTGCCGGGCGGCCAGCTGGGCTTCCTGATCGTCGTCAACATCCTGGTATTCGTGCTGGCATTCTTCCTTGATTTCTTCGAGCTGTCGTTCATCATCATCCCGCTGCTCGGCCCGGTGGCCGACAAGCTCGGCATCGATCTCATCTGGTTCGGCGTGCTGCTGGCGGTGAACATGCAGACATCGTTCATGCATCCACCGTTCGGCTTTGCGCTCTTCTACCTGCGCAGCGTCGCGCCGGCCAAGGAGTACCTGGACAAGGTCACCGGCCGGAAGATGGCGCCGATCACCACCGGCCAGATCTACTGGGGCGCGGTGCCCTACGTGGTCATCCAGCTGATCATGGTGTCGCTGGTCATCGCGTTCCCGCAGATGGTGATGGTCTACAAGGACGATGCGCCAAAGGGCGACCCGACGAAGATCGAGATCAACATACCGGCCCAGGAGTCAGGCGCTCCAGCCGTCGAAGGGGCGGCGGGCACGCCGAACGAAGGCGCGGCACCCCAGGCCCCCGGCAAGAGCGGCGATCCACTGCAGGATATGCTGAACCAGCAGAAGAAGGAGGACGACGACGCCAAGTCGCTGCAGGACGCGTTCAAGAAGTAGCACGCCGCGGCCGGCCCTCCCAAAGAAAAAGCCCCGCGACGCGGGGCTTTTTTCACGCGCAGACTGCCTACTTCTTTACGGCGCCACTGCCCGCGGCGGCGCTGCCCAGCCCCGCAGTCGCCATGAAGTTGTCGAACGTCGCCTCGGTCACGCGGAACCAGAGAATCTGATCCTTCTGGAACGCCTGGAGACTTTCCAGCAGCTTCTTGAAGTTGGCGTTCTTGGCCGACGTCTCGGCGTAGAGTTCCATGGCCGCCGCATAGCACGCGTCCATCACCGCCTTCGAGAACGGCCGCAGCTGCGTACCACCCGCGACCAGCCGGCGCAGCGCCGGCGGGTTCTGCGCGTCGTACTTCGCCATCATCCACGTGTTGCCCTCGGCGCAGCCGGCGCGCAGTGCCGCCTTGAACTCGGCCGGCAGCTCGTTGTATTTCGGCGTGTTGGTGAACATGTGCAGCGCGGGGCCGCCTTCCCACCAGCCGGGGTAATAGTAGAACTTGGCGACCTTGTTGAAGCCGAGCTTCTCGTCGTCGTAGGGACCGACCCATTCCGCTGCGTCGATCGTGCCCTTTTCAAGCGACGGGTAGATGTCGCCGCCGGCGATCTGTTGCGGCACCACGCCGAGCTTGGTAAGCACCTGGCCGGCAAAGCCGCCGATGCGCATCTTGAGGCCCTTCAAATCGGCGACCGTCTTGATTTCCTTGCGATACCAGCCGCCCATCTGCGCGCCGGTGTTGCCGCACAGGATGCTGGTGATGTTGTAGGTCTTCAGGAATTCGTTGAAGAGTTCCTGCCCGCCGCCGAAGAACCACCAGGCGTCGTACTGCCGCTGGTTGAGGCCGAAAGGAATCGCGGTACCGAAGGCAAACGTGGGGTCCTTGCCAACATAATAGTAGGGTGCGGTGTGGCCGCACTCGACCGTGCCATTCTGCACCGCGTCAGCCACCTGCAGGCCGGGGACGATTTCACCGGCCGCAAACACCTGGATCTGGAACTTGCCGCCCGTGACGTCGCTGACGACCTTGGCCGCGGTTTCGGCCGCGCCATAGATCGTGTCCAGTGACTTGGGGAAGCTCGACGCGCAGCGCCACTTGACCGTGGGCGTTTGCGCGAACGCGGGCGCCGTGCCGGCAGCAAGAATGCCCGCCATACCGGTATTTTTCAGAAATTTACGACGTTCCATCTGGTGCTCCTCCGATGAGCCGGACTCGATGCCGGCGTGGGACTGCGTGACTTCGCGGGGTCGATACGCAACAACAGGCTTGCAGGCTTTTTTCCGTCGGGCGCGCAGGGCAGACTCGACAGGATCCTGTCAACATGAAAGTGTAATGTAAATCCGCCCGCCGCAGCGCACGGCCGCACGCGATCAGGACGTAAGTTTGCGCACCGCCGAGAACAGCGCCCAGGTCCACCCGGCCTGCTGCTCGAGCGTCTGGGAGAACCGGATCAGGTAGCGGGCATTGCCGGTGTCCAGTTCGACCATGCCGCCGGACATGAACTTGTGGTCCGGACCGATCAGGCTGCGCTGGGACGACTGGCGATTGTCCGGATGATTGGGGAGGTAGATGCCGAAGAACGGCCGCTCCGCCGGGACCCGTCCCGCCTCCGACGGATAGACCCAGCTGCGCATCAGCACCCGCACCATGCGGCGCGCGATGATTTCCACGCCCACGGTCACTTCGTCGACCTGTTGCCGCTGCATCCGGCGCACCACCGCCAGCGACCACTCGCCGCCCTCCTTGATCGCCACGAGCTCGCCCAGCTTGCCGGGCGCCTCCTTGGCGGGCGCGACGAGCCGGCAGCCGGTGTCGCTGCGGTCGGTGAGCTTCCACGTGGTGCCGCGGATCCGCCGGGCAACGGACTCGGGGTTGGCGTGCGGATTGACCAGCTGCGTCACTTCGTCGTAGCTGGCGGCAATGCCGGGCGTCCGGGCCTGGTCGGGCAGGCGCTCGATCTCGGCCACGGCGCGGGTCAGCGCCTGCAGACCGACGACCACGCGCACATCGCCGTCCGTGGCGTAGCGGGGTGCGCGGGGGGCCTGGGCGATGGCTTCGGGACCGAACAGCGAGGCGAGGCGCATCAGCAGCAGCCGCTGCTCGCGCACCGGCAGGTCGCCCTGCTTCGCCAGCTCTTCCTCGTGCTCGGGCAGCCAGCGCATGCGCTCGACGATGCGCGCATACATCGGCCCGGTGTCGAGACACAGCACCCGGCCACCGGCATTGGGACGCTCGCGCCGCCGCAATCCCGACGATCCGGTGAGGTCGACGAAGAAGGACGCGCCTTCGGACGGCGGCGGCGTCAGCACCAGCGATGGCGCCCAATCCTCCAGCTGCCGCGCGACCCACTCGACCTGGTCCGGCGTGAAGTTGCCCGAGTCAAGGCGCATCAGCAGCAGCGTCTTCAGGTACTCCTGTTCAAACGAAACGCCCGGCTTGCCGAAGGCGCCCACGCCGAACACCAGCTGCTCGCGCTGCCAGCCGCGCGTCCGCGCGAATTCGTAGAGTTCGTGAAAGTCGCGCCATTGCGCGGGAATCCATTGGCTGTACCGGTAGAGCCGGTACTTGCCGTCGAGCCCGCGGTAATGCGCGAGGCGCACGATGACCCACGGCAGGATCGCCCGCCAGCGCTTGTTGTCGGCGCGCGGATAGCCGGCCTTGAGCGCCAGTTGATACGCCGCCGTGAAGGCCTTGACCAGGTCGAACACCGAGTGCCACAGGCGCGATTCGACGCCGGTGCTCTTCTGGTAGTTGATCGTGTATTGCTGCGTGAGCTGCGCCAGCACGGGCTCGAGGCGGCCGTCGATGCGCAGCAGCGCCTCAACCTGCGCCGGGCCCGCTTCCTTGCGCGCACCGGGAAAGCCCGCCACCAGCTCGAGCGCCTCCTTCTGCAGCGCGGCGGCGTCGTTCGCGGGCAAGTGCGCGATCCAGCGCGCCGCGTTGTTGGCGCTGGACAGCGGGTCGGACAGCGCCCGGAACCAGTTGGTCAGTGGTTCGAGCACGATGTCGATGCACTCCGCGGCGTGGTGACCATGATCAGCCGCCGGCCACGGTCATGCGGTCGATCAGGATCGAACCCGTATGCCTCGAGCCGCGGCGGTCGACGTCGTTGCCGATGGCCACGATGCCCTTGAACATCGCCCGCAGATTGCCGGCGATCGTGATCTCTTCCACCGGAAAGGCGATCTCGCCGTTCTCGATCCAGAACCCCGCGACGCCGCGCGAGAAATCGCCGGTGACCGGATTGACGCCCTGGCCGAGCTGCTCGGTGACGAGCAGGCCGCGGCCCATCCGGCGCAGCAGCGCGGGCAGGTCGTCGGTGCCCGGCGCGAGCACGAGGTTGTGGCTGCCGCCGCCGTTGCCGGTGGACTGCATGCCAAGCTTGCGCGCCGAATACGACCCCATGAAGTAACCCTGGACCACGCCGTCGCGCACGACGTCGCGCGGCGCAGTGGCCACCCCCTCGCTGTCGAAGGGCGCGCTGGCGCGGCCGCGCAGCAGGTGCGGCTCCTCCCGCAGTTGCACGTGCGGCGCAAACACCGCCTGCCCCAGCGAGTCCTGCAGAAAGGAGGACTTGCGGTAAAGGCTGCCGCCCGAAACCGCATGCACGAAGAAGCCGATCAGGTCGGCGGCCTCGGGCGCCTCGAACACCACCGGGCATTCGAGAGTTTCGAGTTGCCGCGCGCCCAGGCGCCGCACGGCGCGCTCGCCGGCGATGCGCCCGATGGTCGCAGCGGGTGCGAGGTCGCCGGCGGCGCGGGCGGCGGTATACCAGTAGTCGCGCTGCATCGTGTCGCCGGCTTCGGCAATGACCGCGCAGTCGATGTGGTGCCGGGAGGTGCGATAGCCGCCTGCAAAGCCGAGCGTGTTGGCGTAGACGAATTCCGACTCGCTGCGCGCCACCGTGGCGCCCTCGCTGTTGGTGATGCGGACATCGACTGCGCGGGCGGCGGCTTCGGTCTCGCGCCCCATCTCGATCGCGGCTTCGACGGACAGGTCCCAGGGGTGGTACAGGTCGAGATCGGGCCAGCTCCGCGCCAGGCGCTCCGGGTCCGCGAGGCCGGCCGCCGGGTCGTCCGCCGTATAGCGCGCGATCGCGATGGCCTTGTCGACGGCGGCGCCGATCGAGGCATCCGAGAAATCCGCGGTGCTCGAGTTGCCGCGCCGTTGCCCGACGTAGACGGTGATGCCGATGCTCTTGTCGCGATTGTAGGCGATGGTCTCGACCTCGCCCTGACGTACGGTGACGCTCTGGCCCACGCCCTGCGAGATGTCGGCCTCCGCTGACGTGGCCCCGCCCCGCCGCGCCGCGTCGAGCACCGCCGCCGCGACGCGCTCGAGTTCGCGCGTGGTCACCGGCAATTGCCGCGAATCCTGCCCGGATCGCGCCCCGTGGGGCGTCGGCGTCGTCGCGCCGGCGTGAAGTAGGACGGTCATGGACTGGGTTCTGGAAGGGCCGGCAGGTCGCCGCTTGAACTTGCAGCGCGCGCCGTAGGCTGA
Source organism: Betaproteobacteria bacterium (assembly GCA_031410015.1). Taxonomy (GTDB): domain Bacteria; phylum Pseudomonadota; class Gammaproteobacteria; order Burkholderiales; family Casimicrobiaceae; genus VBCG01. Next base: position 7,266 of record JANNYI010000352.1, read on the forward strand.
TTATGGAGAGGGGTCGGTTATCATAGCAAACCGCGCTCGTACAACCGTGGTTTTCATCGCCCCGCTCCGCCTCGCATGGCCCGCCCAGACCCCCCTTCCCCACCGGACGACGATACCGGCCCCTCCAAGACCCGCCGCAAGCACGAGATGCATGCGCTGCAGGATCTGGGCGAGGCGTTGATCGCACTCGACCCGCAGCGCCTCACGGCGCTCGACCTGCCGGAGCGTCTGGTCGACGCGATCGCGCAGGCCCGCAGCATCCGCGCCCACGAAGGGCGCCGCCGGCAGATCCAGTTCATCGGCAAGCTGATGCGCACTGTCGACCCGGAGCCGGTGCGCGCTGCCATCGAGCTATGGACGTCGGGCTCGGACAGCGAACGCGAACTCTTCGCCCGGCTCGAGCGCTGGCGCGAGCGGGTGCTGGCCGACGACACGGGACTCGACGCGCTGCTGGAAGAGCACCCGGACGCCGACCGGGTCGCGCTCGCAGCCCTGATCCACGACGCCCGCACCGAACGTGTGCGCGGCGGTCCGCCGCATCGCTATCGCGAACTCTTCCGGGTGCTGAAGACGGTGCTGACGACCAAGCCTGCGCCGGGGGCAACGTGACGGGCGCCCCTGCAACCGACGCTGCCGCGACGCTGCTGATCGGACTCGTCTCGATCTCCGATCGCGCCAGCAGCGGCGTCTACGAGGACAAGGGGTTGCCCGGGCTCGACGCATGGTTCACTGCGGCGCTGAAGTCGCCCTGGCGGATGGAGCAGCGCCTCATTCCCGACGAGCAGGCGTTGATCGAACGTACGCTGGTCGAACTGGTGGATACCGCCGGCTGCCACCTCGTGCTGACCACCGGCGGCACCGGGCCGGCGCCGCGCGACGTCACGCCGGAAGCCACGCTGGCCATTGCGCACAAGGTGCTGCCCGGGTTCGGCGAGCAGATGCGGCAGGTGAGCCTGAAGTACGTGCCCACGGCCATCCTGTCGCGCCAGGTGGGCGTGATCCGTGGCCGCGCGCTGATCCTCAATCTGCCCGGCCAGCCCAAGGCCATCAAGGAAACGCTGGACGGCATCTTTCCCGCCGTGCCCTATTGCGTCGACCTGATCGGCGGCCCGTACATCGAGACGCACGAGGATGTGTGCCGCGCATTTCGGCCCAAGTCGGCGCAGCGACCGCCCAGCCCGTGATACCGCTGTGTGACTTTCCCCTGTAGGCGAGGCTTCAGCCTCGCGGAGGCAAGCGCGGCAGCGACCCAGCGAGGCTGAAGCCTCGCCTACGGGGCGGACAACAGAACGAAATCCGGCTCAGTCGTCCAGCAGCAACGTTGCCCGCGTGGCCGGCTCCTGCCTATAGAAGCGCGCGAATTGCTGGTAGACGCCCGGATATTCGTGGCGCAGCAACAGCGGATCGACGAAGAACACTTCCGACAGCACCGCGAAGAACTCAGCCGGGCTTTCCGCCGCATACGGATCGATGGACGTGCGATCGTCGCGAGCCGCCCGCGCCTGAAAATGTTCGTAGGCCGACAGCATCGCCTTCTTCCACAGGTTCGGCGGCATTTCCGCGGGCAGTGGCGGACAGCCGTTGGCCGCCCCGTTGCGCATGTCGATCTTGTGCGCGAATTCGTGGATGGCGAGGTTCATCCCCGCGGTGTTCCAGTCCTGGCTGGCTTCCACGTCGGCCCACGACAGGACCACCGGACCGCGCTCCATCGCCTCGCCCGCCATGGGCTCGTCGTTGGTGTGCACGACGCCGGACTCGTCCTCCCATTCCCAGCCCGGCACGAACTCGTCCGGATACACAACCACGTTTTCCCAGCCGTCGTAGAACGCAAGATCGAGATTGAGCACGAGCACGCACGCCTGCAGCGCGATGACCACGCGCTGGCGCGGCGTGACGTGGTGTCCGCGCGCGCCCACGATGCTCTTGGCATCGAGGAACAGCACCACCTTCTCGCGCAGCCGGCCGAGCTCAGCGTCGTTGTACATCGCAAGGAACGGCAGCGACTCCAGCGCATCGCGCCACAGCGCCTCCGGGATCGCCTGGGACTTCAGCACCTGCTGCTGACGCCAGCGCCGCAATGCCGCGAACATGACCGTGACCCCGTCCGCCTACTTCGCGTCGCGCGGCAGCAGGTCGTCGGCCCCCGCGGGGATGGATACGCCCAGCAGCCGATCCGCTTCCGCGTCGGGAATGGCTTCGACATCGCGCAGCTTGCGCGCGATGGTGGTGGTCTTGCCGCGCGCCTCGTCGAGCGTGCGCCCGGCCTGGTCCAGCTTGTCCTTCACCTTGCCCATCACCTCGCCGAACTTGAGAAACTCGGTCTTGACCGCGCCAAGCACCCGCCAGACCTCGCTCGAGCGCTGTTCGATGGCCAGCGTGCGAAAGCCCATCTGCAGGCTGTTGAGCAGGGCGAGGAAATTGGTGGGGCCGGTGAGCGTCACGCGGAAGTCGCGCTGCAGGCTCTCCGCGAAGCCCGGGCGCGCCATCATTTCCGCATACAGCCCCTCGGTGGGCACGAACAGGATCGCGAAGTCAGTCGTGTGGGGCGGCGACACATAGGCGTCGCGGATCGTCTTCGCCTCATCGCGCAGGTGATCGGCCAGCGCCTTGCGCGCGATATCCGCGCCGGCCATGTCGGCACGCTCGAGCGCATCCTGCAGCCGTTGCCATTCCTCGAGCGGAAACTTGGCGTCGACCGGCAGCCAGCAGGGCTCGCCTTCCGCACCGCGTCCCGGCAGCCGAATGGCGAATTCCACGCGCTGATTGCTGCCGGGCACCGTGATCACGTTGGTGGCGTATTGCTGCGGCGTCAGCACGTCGGCCAGCAGCGTGGCAAGCTGCACCTCGCCCCACGTGCCCCGCGTCTTCACGTTGGCTAGCACGCGCTTCAAGTCCCCCACGCCGGTGGCCAGCGCCTGCATCTCGCCCAGGCCCTTGTGCACCTGCTCCAGCCGGTCGGAAACGATCTTGAACGATGCCCCCAGCCGCACCTCGAGCGTGGTCTGCAGCTTTTCATCGACCGTGGCGCGCATCTGTTCCAGCTTCGCGCTGTTGTCCAGACGCAGCGCATCGAGCTTCTGCTCGATGGTCTGCCGCACGGCCTCGAGCCGTGTTTCGTTGGACAAGGTCAGTTTCTGCAACTGCTCGCCGAAGCCCTGCAACTGCCGCAGCTGCATGTTGGCGGTATCCGTGAACTGCTGCTGCATCGTTTCGCGCAAGCGGCCGATGGAGCCGGACAGTTCGGTGCGCAGGCCGGTGGCGGTGCCGGCCTGCTCACTCCGGGCGATGGCAAGATCCTGCCGGATGTCACTCTCAACATGGGCGATCTGCGTTTGCAATGCGTCGAGGCGCGCCTTCAGGTCGGCCGCATCGCGGGTGGCCT